>NZ_JALNTH010000012.1:0-182722 GCF_023161935.1 Pseudoalteromonas sp. 2CM28B | reverse complement strand
AAGTTATGGGATAACCCCAAGGTAAGTGTGGCTCAAATGATAAGAATAGGATCTCCGCGTAGCGGCTTAGTTCAACAATTTAATAGTGCGCTCATCGCGCATATTTCTGCCAACGATACGCTCATTTTTATATATTTTTAACAAATTATCTAACATATTACTATCACTAAGTTTTTATTGTTATTAAGTGATAAAGAACAGATTAATATGCGCGCTTGGCCCATTTTCTCGAATATATGAGCAAACGGTAGTTTGAACGCTTTGTTAGATACAGTATTCAATCTATTTCCTTCAACATTCTTTAGTATATTTCATGTGCACTTTGTAACCATTAAATGCTACGTTAGGTGTAACTATATTGAAGGGATAAATTATGAAACTTGAGTCTTTAGCGTTGCACCATGGTTATGAATCTGAAGCCACCACTAAGTCGGCGGCGGTGCCGATTTATAACACCTCTTCGTACACCTTTGATAATACCCAGCATGGCGCTGATTTATTTGATTTAAAAGTGCCGGGTAATATTTATACCCGCATTATGAACCCGACCAATGCGGTACTTGAACAGCGTATTGCTGCGATGGAAGGCGGCATTGGTGCGCTGGCGGTGGCCTCGGGTATGGCGGCCATTACCTATGCGATTCAATGTTTATGTGAAGTGGGCACTAATATTGTAAGCACTAGCCAAGTATATGGCGGCACTTATAACTTATTTGCTCACAGCTTGCCGCGCCAAGGTATAGAAGCACGGATGATTAAAGCCGATGATTTTGACGGCTTTGAAAACGCGATTGATGAAAACACCCGTGCGGTTTTTTGCGAATCAATTGGAAACCCTGCAGGGAATATAGTTGATATCGCTCGCCTTGCGAAAATTGCCCACAGCAAAGGGGTGCCTTTAATTGTAGATAACACCGTGGCTACGCCGTATCTGTGTCGTCCATTTGAGTTGGGTGCCGATATTGTGGTGCACTCACTCACTAAATACATTAACGGCCATGGAACCGCTATTGGCGGCATGATTGTCGACTCAGGAAAATTTGATTGGAAAACCAATGCCACGCGCTTTGCAATGATGAATGAGCCTGATCCGTCGTATCATAATGTAGTGTATACCGATGCGTTTGCTGAGGCTGCATTTATTGGTCGTTGTAGAGTAGTGCCACTTAGAAATACCGGTGCGGCGCTTGCGCCTAAAAACGCCTCTGACATTTTAATCGGCCTAGAAACCTTAGGCTTACGAATGGATCGCCACTGCGAAAACGCGCAAAAAATTGCTGAATACCTAGAGAGCCACCCTAAGGTGCTGTGGGTTAATTACGCGGGATTAAAATCAAGCCCCTATAACGAAATGAGCCAAAAAATTACCAATGGTAAGGCATCAGGTATTTTAAGTTTTGGCATTGCCGGTGGCCTTGAAGCCGGTACGCGCTTTATTGATGCTCTAAACATGATTTTACGTTTGGTGAATATCGGCGATGCTAAATCGCTGGCGTGTCATCCAGCATCTACTACGCACCGCCAATTAAATGATGAAGAACTGGCCAATGCGGGCGTTAGCCGCGATTTAATTCGTTTATCGGTGGGTATTGAAAACATTGACGATATTATTGCCGATGTAAGCCAAGCGCTCGATAAAGCCTAAATCGTACGGTAAATACCTCAGATTTTTTTGAGGTATTTATTTTTGTAATCAAAAAGGAGTGCCGTTACATGAAGTTATTAATTTTTCTCGGTTCGGTTAGAAAAAGTACCCCACCTAAGCCTGCGCGTTTAGGGAAAAGAGTAGCAAAAGCATGTGAGCGTTGTTTGCTTGAGCTCTACTCTGAGCATGAAGTAGAGCTTATTGATCCGCTCGATTACGATTTAGACCCTATCTTTAAGCCGCATTTTGCTTACGCACAGGGCGATGCGCCAGAGTCGCTTAATGCCTTAGCTGCAAAAATTAAAACCAGCGATGGCTTTGTTATGGTGAGCCCTGAATATAATCATTCGATGAGTCCAGCACTCGCTAATTTGTTAAACCACTTTGGAAGTTCTTTATTTGGCTATAAACCCAGCGCGATTGTTACGTATTCTGCAGAGCAGTGGGGCGGCGTACGCGCTGCTGTTGGCATGCGCAGCTTTTTGAGTGAACTTGGCTGTTTGCCGGTATCAGCAATGATTCATGTACCAAAAGCACAGGATGTATTTATTGAAAGTGGTGAAGCAAACAATGCGGCAGAGCAAACATCGTGGGATAGCTATTTTTCGCGCACATTCAATCAATTAATTTGGTGGGCTGAAGGCGCAAGTAAACAACGTAAAGCGTTAGATCCAAAGCAATTAATTAAAGATTTTAAACGCGACCCATCACAACGTAATGCGCCTTAATAGTTATAAATTTAAGCTAGTCTTTTTTGGCGTCTTCACGAGGGGAAGCCAAAATAGCTTGCTTTTGCTCATCGGTTAAAATAATCCAGTCGAATATTTCGTCACTTGTGCGCCCGCACCCAGTACAGTAGCCATTCAGTCTATAACATTCACCGATACAGTCTGTTTTTAAATGAGTGGATTGTTTACTGGGTGTTTGGCGCATACATTCTCTCGTTATTATTTAGTAGCGACGGGCTTTCCTACTTCTAACGAGGTAGACCAGGTTTTAATTTTTGATAAAGTTTTGCTGGTATAAACAGAAATAACCGGTGACTTTTCATCAAGTACAAAGGTGGTGCGCAGAGAGGTTTCCGACTCTTTTTGTGTTTCTAGCCAGTTGCTATTTTTTGTTAAACATTGGCGAGTGAGCTCAACGGCTTGTTTATGCATGGCAACGGCTTGTTGCTGGTCTTTGTAGTTTTCTTGACAGCGATAGGTCACGGTTTGATTGTTAAAGCTGGTTACTTGGCAGTTATTGCCAAATACGTTGTACTTTGCGCTCCACACATCTAAATAAGGTGTTTTTACTTTGGTGTCTTTTAATGCTTCAAAGTGATTGCCATAGGCGGCAATTAGCCCATCCATTTTTTCGCAGGGGGTTAGGTTATCTAGTTTAGCTTTTTGCTCAGTGGTTAAACTGCTACAGCCAGATAAAATTAGGCCAGTTAATACCAGCGATATATAGGTTTTCATAATGCGCTATCCTTTTGTAATAGCTATTAAGAATACCTAAGGGAGGGAGTAAATGCTATTCGCAAGGTGTAATTTAAAGTGAATTTATGGTTTTAACATACTGAGTGCGCCACAAAATGGCGCACACAGTAACAGGCGGTTTTACTTATGACGCCCTTGTAGGCAAGCAACTGCATCGGTGAGCTCTAAGCCTTGGCGCTGTAATAACACAATTAAGTGATACAACAAGTCGGCCGATTCGTTAGTAAGCTCATTGTTGTCATGTTTCATTGCCGCAAGCGCCACTTCAACACCTTCTTCACCTACTTTTTGACAGCTACGGCTTAAGTCTTCAGCAAATAAAGATGCGGTGTAGCTTTTAGCTGGATCGTCATTTTTACGTGCAACAATTACATCTTCAAGTTGCGCTAGAAAGCTTAAACTTGGTTTTGCAGCATCGCCAAAACAGCTTTGCGTGCCTAAATGGCACGTTGGCCCTTCTGGGTTTGCCAATACTAAAATTGAATCGTAGTCGCAATCTGTATGCACAGATACCACGTTTAAGTAGTTTTCTGATGACTCGCCTTTGGTCCATAAACGCGATTTAGAACGCGAATAAAAAGTCACCTTATTACTTTCAAGCGTAACAGCAAGTGCTTCGCTATTCATAAAACCTTGCATTAAAATAACGCCAGAGCGTGCATCTTGAACAATGGCAGGGATCATCTCGCTTTTAGCGAAATCAACTTGAGTTAGGTTTTCTTGCGTTACTAGCATAATCTGGCTGCCACTTGGTTATCTATTAAAAATTGTTTTAGTTCGCCAATATTAATCACGTTTTTATGAAAAACGCTGGCTGCGAGTGCACCATCTACTTTGCTTTGTTTAAATACATCAACAAAATCTTGCATTGTGCCTGCGCCCCCTGAGGCGATTAAAGGAATGTCGCATAGCTCGCGTATTTTACTTAGTTGCTCGTTGTCGTAACCATTACGAACACCATCTTGGTTCATACAGTTTAAAACAATTTCGCCAGCGCCTAAGTCTTGTACCCGCTGAACCCACTCTTGAGTTTTATAACGAGTACGGCTTGAGGCATTAGGATCGCCTGTAAGCTGATACACTAAGTATTCACCGGTTGTTTCATCGTAAAAACTATCAATACCGACAACCACACACTGCTTGCCAAACTCATCGTGTAACTCTTTTATAAGCTCAGGACGGGCAATGGCAGGGCTATTAATACTGATTTTGTCAGCGCCGCGTTCAAGTACGCGCGCTGCATCGGCTACCGATTTAATGCCACCCGCTACACAAAAGGGAATATCGATATGGCGGGCAATATTTTCTACCCAATTTACATCGAGTAATCGTTTTTCAACGCTTGCACTGATCTCGTAAAATACCAGTTCGTCAGCACCGGCTTCACTGTAGGCTTTAGCAAGTGTTAAAACATCGCCGACTATTTCATGGCCCTTAAATTTAACGCCTTTAACGACTTGGCCGTCTTTTACGTCTAAACAAGGAATTATGCGTTTTGATAACATGAGAATGCCTCGTTTTTAAAATTTTTATTTGAAATAAAGCTGTTTTTACATTTATTGTTTGTATGACTAAATAGAAGACACATAGACTGCACTTGATATGTTATTTATTTGATAAATTTGAATAGTTAATTTAATGAATGAATCTTAATGCATTACTATGCAATGAATTCTTAACCCCACTATATAATAAAACTCCAACTATGTTAATCGCTAAAGCTAGAACTTAAAGTGATAATTAATGCCTTAAAAAAGTATTCGCTTCAAAGCTTATTTTAAATTTATAAAATACTAAATTTAAAATGTTTATTTGGAAAAACGATAACAGTTTCTGCCTGAGTTTTTAGCTTCATAAAGGGCTTGGTCTGCCTGGGTTTTAAGCTTAATGCTGGTTTGAGTTTCTGAAGTGCTGGTTGCAATATCAATGCTTATACCTAAGCTGCATTGCTGATCAAAAATAGTAAAGGGGGTGTTAATACTTTTGATAATTCGCTCTGCAATATCCGCTATTGCTTTTTTATCGTTTAACTGAGGAAGAATTGCTGCAAATTCATCTCCCCCCAATGCGCGCAATAATATCTTGTTGTCGCAAACAACTTTTGATACGAATCGCCACCTCTTTAAGTACTTCATCACCTGCACCATGGCCTAATTCATCATTGATGGGTTTAAAGTAATCTAAATCAAGGTACATAAGTACTAAAGGGCAGGAAAGCTGCGTTGCTTTTATGATTTCTAAATCAAGCTGCTCCAAAAATATACGGCGGTTATAAAGCCCTGTTAAACTGTCCAAATAAGCATAGTTTTCTACTTTGGCTTGATATTTTCTTCTTTTAATTGTGTTGATGGCAAAAGTATAAATAACAAATATCATTAACGTCATAATACCAAGATAAAGAGCGATAATAAGTTTCTTTAAGCTACTAAACTCACTCTCTATTTTAGCCAGCGGGACTTTATTTATTAATGTCCATTCGGATCTGTTTATTAGGCTATTAGCGATAGCATTTGGGAGCAACATGTCGTTTAATAAAGTTAAGTGCTCATAAATATAAACATTGTTTTCATTTTTAATAACTCCATTCGCTTGGGTTTGCATGCTTTGCCATATGTGTGGCTGTTGATCTTTAAAACGATGTTGCGGTTTGTTAGCAAACATAAATGACCATTGCTTATTGGTATCTCCAAATAACCAATAGCTGTCTTTATTAAGCAGCATAATATTGCCTGATGAATTTTTTGAGATATTGTCTAATTGGCCAAGTAAATGAGCCCCTTCAAGGTTGACGATAAGTAGCCCTATTTTAGTTCCTTTGGGTCCCATTAACACAGAAGCTAAACGTATCATTGGTTTAAAAGGGTGTTCTATCTCACCGTTTTCAAAGTTTAAATCTAATGGGGAAATAAAAATAGCTGACGGGTTCATTTTTATAGCCTGTTTAAAATAGTAACGATGGCTTTTGTCTTGTAGCTGCTCTGCTGAGACTATAGCAACATTGTGCTTGTCTCTATGCACCCTTAATAGTTCCTTACCTGTTAGATCAAGAATTCGAATTTGTGTATAAAAGTTTTTAATAGAAATAAAGTTAGCATAGTCTTGCTCTAACTGAGCTCTATTGACCGAACTCAAAATGTCATGATCTTTAAAATGATGATTGTTTCTTAAAATCAGCAAGTCACGAGAGGCATGATTAAGTTGTTGTAAAAAAGCTTTTTTTGCTTGTTTTAATTCATTTTTTTCATGTTGTATAACATTATTAATACGCGTTTGTAATTGGCTTTGGTAAAACATATATAAGGCGATATATAACAACGCCGCAGAGCAAAAGTAGGCCAATGAACTAGTCAGTTTTGTCGTGTTTTTTTGTGTGTTATGTGATTGGTTTAATGAAAAAGCATATTTAATTACAAATAAATAAGCGAGACACTTAAGCTACTTAAAATTAAGCCGTCAATGAGCATGATTTGCCATTGTTTTAACATCAGAGCATCAAAATTAAAGGCAAACATTATGATTGCTTCAACAGTGAACACAATCATAGCTATTTTTATAATAAGGAACTCAGTTCTGAGCTTTTGGTGAGTTACAAAGTCATTATCGCGAAATAAGTAAAGGGTAGTGACAATCGCTACTAACGCAATAAGGCTGGAATCTAATATTACTGAAAGCCAAACACCGGTAAACTGGGTAACAAATGCGGCTAAAAAAAAAGCATAATAACAGCTTCACTAAACGCTAAAGATAAAAAGAGGATCAGTAAGCGTTTTATTGGCATGAAAGTATCCGTGGAATAAGTGTTATTATTGAATTTCAAAACGAAAACATTTTGTAACTATATAATAATTATAAAGAATGAGAATTACTATAAAGTTTATTAAATTAACTGTAGTTTTGACTAAAGTATAATAAGGATCCGGTCAAAGGCGAGCATTGTTTAACCGAATCCTACAATTTAGAGCTTAATTACTCGTTTACTGATTTTGTTTAACATTCATAAAAATAGCATATAGCACGGGTATCACGATTAAAGTCAGCAGGGTAGCAAACAGTAATCCAAATACTAAAACCACAGACATTGATTGGAAAAATGCATCAAAATACAAGGGAATAACCCCTAATACAGTGGTCAGTGTGCCCATCATTACCGGTCTTACCCGACTATTTGCCGAGTCGATAATGGCATTATATGCAGCTTTACCTTGTCGAATTTCCATGTCCATTTGATCTACTAATACAATAGCATTTTTAATTAACAAACCAGAGAGCGATAGCAATCCTAATATGCCCATAAACTCTAGTGGGATTTGTGTGGTTACCAGTCCAAAAACAACACCAATTAAGGCTAATGGCACGACAAGCCAAATAATAATTGGTTGTTTTAAAGCATTAAATAACACAATAACAATCAGCACCATGGCTAAAAAGCCCATTGGAATAGTTGAGGCCAGCATTTCGTTAGACTCTTTCGATTGTCCGTATTCGCCATCCCATTCAAGTCGATACCCTTGAGGTAGGTCAATGGCTTCTATTTTAGGCCTTACCCGATTAAATAACTCTGAGGCCAGTTCACCCGGCAGTGGATCCGCTTGAGCTTTTATGGTCCATTCGCGGTCTTCGCGTTTTAAAATAGCATCGCGCCAGACGGTTTTAAAACCATTGGTTACTTGCGCAAGGGGCAGTGTTTCACCGGTTATATTGCTTTGCACTTGAATATTGCCAATATCGTTTATATCGACACGTTCAGGTTGTGGCGCTCTAACAATAATAGGAATAAGCTCTTCACCTTCACGATACTGCCCAACAATTTGCCCCGAAAAATTTTGCTGTAAGGCTTCAGCAACTGCTTTACGCGTTACACCGGCGCGTTGTGCATTAATCGCAGAGTACTGTGGTTCAATAACACTAATGCGTTGTCGCCATGTATCTTTAATTGATAGAGCGCCGCCATCATCAATTAATATTCCTTTTGCTTGTGCAGCTAGCTCTCTTAATACATGTGGGTCTGGGCCTTTAAATGTGGCTTCTATTTTAGAGCCCCCACCAGGGCCCATCACAAAGCGCCATGCTTTGCCTTGAGCATCGACAAAGTTATCGTCAATGTAATTTTGTACGGTAGGTAAAAGTTGATCTAGCTTTTTGTAGTCATCGACTTTAGCTAAAATTTGCCCGTAAGAACTGTTTGGTGACTCACTACCATAAATAAGCATGTAGCGAAGCCCGCCGCCGCCAATAAGCGTTTGTATACCTTCAACGCCATTTTGTTGCTTTACAAATTCCTCTAACTTGAGCATATCTTTTTTGGTTTTTTCAATATCGGTACCTTGCGGTAGCCAAAAATCAACCACCATTTGCGGTGTGGTAGAAGCTGGGAAAAAACCTGATTTTACAAATTGAAATCCCCACATAGACACACTAAAAGTGGCAACCACAATGGCAATACTAAGCCAGCGGTGATGCAGTGCTGACACCACTACCGATTGATAAAGTGCCATGAGTTTATTTGGTTTTGCTGAGCCTGAGGTGTCGTTATCTTGCTCTTTAAACAAGCAATAGCAAAATAAGGGAGTTAGGGTAATGGCAAATAACCAGCTGTATAATAAGGAGATTAAAATAACCCAAAATAAATGACCGGTAAATTCAGCGGTATCACCTGGAGCAAGACCAATAGGCGCAAACGCAACAATGCCTACCAAAGTACCCCCCAGTAGTGGCCATTTAGTTTGCTTGACGACTTCGCTAGCAATTTCTAACTTTTTACGGCCTTTTTGTGTACCAACTAAAATCCCTTCGGTCACAACTATGGCGTTATCAACCATCATTCCTAACGCGATAATCAGCGCACCAAGAGAAATTCGATGCATGGGTATGCCGCTCAAATCCATGGTAGCAAGGGTCGCAAAAATAGTTAGCAGTAATACGGCGCCAATAATAATTCCTGAGCGCAAACCCATAAATAGCAGCAGGGTAACCATTACGATCACCAGTGCGACTAAAACATTCACTACAAAGTTGTCGACTGAATCTTGTACTACTTTTCCTTGGTGGTAAAACTCATGAACTGTGATACCCAGCGGTCTGAGGTTCTCAGTTTGTTTTACTTTGTCATCAACGCGGTCAAATACTTTAACCACATTAGCACCCAATACACTAGCAACCCCAAGTGAAATTGCAGGTTTAGAGTTATAGCGGACTAATTTTGTTGCAGGGCTTTGAAAGCCACGGTATACATTGGCAATATCTTTAAGATAAATTGTTTTACCTTCACCGCTGGCACTAACCAATAGATTTTTAATGGTATCAACGGAGTTTATTTCTCCGGTAGGGTCGATAAAAATACGTTGATCGCCAATTTGAGTGTTACCAGCGCTCAATACAGCGTTTTGCTCATCTAAAATGCCGTAAATATTATTAATAGACACGCCTAAAGAGGCTAACTCTTCACGAGCTATTTCTACAAATATGCCTTCTTGCTGCACGCCTGTCATAGCAACTTTGGCTACACCCTCTACTTGTAAAATGTCACTTTGCAAATCTTTAGCGTAGGCATGTAACTCGTCGGGTGAGTATCCTTCGGCGGTTATTAAATAGCTCAAGCCATACACATCACCAAAATCGTCATAAACTTGAGGCGTGCCAGTACCTGGCGGTAATGTTGGACGTGTGTCATTTATTTTGTTTCTGAGCTTAGTCCAAATAACTTGCAACTCAGATTTAGTCGGAGAAAATTCTGATTTAATCTCTACTTTAATTTCAGATAAACCTGTAGATGAGGTGGACGATATAGTATCAACTTCTTGTAGTTCTTGAATTGCACGTTCAAGCGGCTCAGTTACCTCTTTTGCTACTTCTAGCGGGCTTGCACCTGAGTACGAGACAAACACTTGCGCGGTGCGAATTATAAATTCGGGGTCTTCAAACCGCGCCATATTTTTATAGGATGAAAAACCAAACCCTAGAGTTAAAATTATGAGTATGGTGCTAATTAATTTATTATTGATTGTCCATTTTGCTAAATCCATTACCGCGCTCCTATGCTTTAGTCCAAGGACGTACTTTCATACCCTCAGTTACATAGTTTGCACCTGCACCAACAATTACATCGCCAGCACTTAAACCGTCAGTGACGATGAGTTGTTCTCCAATGCCATTTTCAATAGTAACGGGAGTTTTAGAAGCT
This sequence comes from Pseudoalteromonas sp. 2CM28B, assembly GCF_023161935.1. Taxonomy (NCBI): domain Bacteria; kingdom Pseudomonadati; phylum Pseudomonadota; class Gammaproteobacteria; order Alteromonadales; family Pseudoalteromonadaceae; genus Pseudoalteromonas; species Pseudoalteromonas sp. 2CM28B. The sequence goes on along the minus strand of NZ_JALNTH010000012.1, from coordinate 172,413 downwards.
TGCATAGTTTGAGCGTCAACTGTCCATACAAAGTGTTCACCATTTTGTCCAAAAATAGCAAAGGTTGGCACTAATAAACGAGTTGTATTTGAGCTGCTTTCACGGGTTATTTTTAGACTGGCATTCATGCCAGGCAATACATTAAGGTTATTTGGTACAGCAAATGCAAATCGGACTTCATAAGTTTGACTCGCAGAGTCAGCTTCTAAATTGGCACGTCTAAATGTTGCTGGAATGGGGGGAGTCGATACATCTTGTAAAATAACTGACGCTACATTGTTTTGCTTAGAGTCAACCGTGGCCACAATTGAAGCGGGAATATTTACCACCGCTTCCATTTCGCCTTTACCAAATAAAGTAACAACATGTTGACCCGCGCTTATGTTCTCAAGCTGCTTTACTGGCACCTCAGCAACAATGGCATCGTAAGGCGCTATAATTTTACTGTCGGATAGTGCTTTTTGCGCTGAGTCATACTGTGATTCGGCTACTTCTTTTTTAGATTTTAGTTGCTCTATATCTCGTTGCGAAATAACCCCATCTTTAGCGAGCTTTAAACCACGTTGATAATCATTGTCGGCGGTTTCAAACTGAATTTTGCTCGACTTAACCTCATTAATAAAGTTTCGTTGTTCCAATACGGCTATTACATCGCCTTTTTTTACATTTTGTGCGGCAATAACATTAAGCGTTTCTAGCTTTCCGCTAACTTGAAAAGCAAGCTTTGAGCTATTTATAGTGTCGATAGTGGCGGGGTAGGTGAGCGTTTTTGATTCCGACTCATCACCTATGGTTATTAGTTTAACCGCACGTGGTTCGTTTTGTTTTTGTGTAGTGACTTCGCTTTCTGAGCAACCGGCTAATAAAAGCAAAAACGTAATACTAATTAAATTAAATTTAGTAAAACATGGTGTTTTGATCATTTGGCTTACCTTAAATAAAAAGTGCGTTGTTAAATGTAGGCATTTTTAAGCAATTAAAAATTACAAAATAGCCAATTGAGTTTGTTTTCAAATTTACCTGAAATGCAATTTATAAAGTAGTAACTACTGACTACTTGAATAGAAGCAGCCGTTAGTTAATGAGTAAAAAATAACATTTTAATTTCAAAAGTTTATTATTACTTGTACAGTTTTGTATTAATTTGTTTGATTGTGTAGAAAGCACCAAAATTACAATTTAGTACTTGCTCATATAGGCCTAAGTATAATTAACAATCAGTTTTTTAAAAGTGAGGAATCTTCGCAAGTTTTAACGCTCCGGCCATACCTTGTCTTTTGCGTACTTTTTGAATCTTTGAAAATTCCTTCTTAATGTTTAGGTGCGGAGCTGGAATAGGGTATGGCACATTATGAAAAGCACAGTCTTGTTCAAATTGGTGTTTATCATACTCTCCCCAGCTACAAAACAGGTAGTTATCGTAATTGCCTAGCCACTTTTGGAAAGCGCCAATTGCTTCAGGGTAATAAGGTGCATGATCAACATCGTGTTGAGTGATACTTGTTAAGTTCGTACATAAGTCGGTTAGTTTAGGGTGTCGTTGCGGTTGAATAAACGTGTTGAACTCATCTAGCTTCAACTCTGATTTAAATAGCTAAGCTGATTCCAGTTCATAGCACTGCTGTTTAAGCCAACGACCTAATTTCATAATATCAGGTTGCCTAGCTCGTGTTTCCTTATAGACAAAATAGAATTTATCTCCGGTAATAAGCTCGTGCATAGGTATGCGCACAAGACTTTGCTGGCGATCCTGATCATCCATCATGTAATTACTAATGAGGGTAATTCCCAAATTATATCGAGCCGCTTCAGCGGCAAGTAAGACATGACTAAATTGATTAATTTTGACGTCTTTAGGTAATTCAAATTTACCACTCATACACCAACGTAACCAGTCGTCACCAAGACTTTCATTTGTATCTGAGTATTGTACTGATAATAACGGGTGTTGCCATAATGAATCAGGTAGAGGCTTATTTCTTAACTGCTGCCAAAGCTTTTTTCCACACACTGGATAAAGTTTTTCAGTAAACATGAATTGATTGACAAAGTTACGTTCCGGTGGATTCATTGTAATAAAACAATCCGTAAATTGGTCATTATAATCCGGTTGATCCCCGACCATATTTAAAGTTATTTCTATTTCTGGGTGCTGATTTCTAAAATCTTCTAACTTCGGTATCAACCAGTTCACCGCAACAGAGCTATATAAAGCCAAACGAAGATTGCCTGATTCCCCGTGACGTATCATTTGACTGGCATTTGATAGATTTCCTAATGAGTTAGTCACTTCTTCAAAGTAACGTTCCCCGACCTTAGTCAAGGAAAAAGAACGCCCCTGTCGGTTAAACAGAGTTTCACCCAAATAGTCTTCGAGTAATCGAACTTGGTGACTAACCGCACTTTGAGTCACATTGAGGTGCTCAGCAGCTTTGGAAAAGCTATTAAGTCGCGCAACAGCTTCAAAGCATTGCAGGGCACGTAAAGGAGGCAACTTCATTATAAATTTAGCTCATACTAAAAAAATTTTAAACATTATACATCATATAAGGTATGGAATACGCTAATCATATAACCGTTTTACAAACGTAACTCTATTAATTCAGTTCCATTGACATTTTCTAGAATGTAGCAGGAGTAATGAAATGCCCAAAATAACTGTCGGACTCGCGATGACATTACTTATCATCGGAAATATAATTGGTGTTTTTTCTGACGCTTTGATAAAAACTCTGCCAGCAGATACTGCCATATACCAATTTGTATTATTTCGTCAATTGACCGCAGTGCTGATTTTACTTCCATTTTGTCTATTCAGTAATAAACAAAGCCTCTTCGCTGGCCTCAAATGGCACTTTATACGTGGCCACATTTGGTTATTAGGGGCAATATTTATGGTATTCGCTCTGGGCGCTCTGCCGTTAGCTACCGTAAATGCTATTTTCTATACAGCGCCTTTGCTTATGTTGCCGTTAGCCATGATATTGTTTCAGGAAAAGCTGACTAGCCACTCAATTGCTGCTGCTGTTTTGGGCTTTATCGGCGTACTTATCGTGGTTAAACCAACACAAATTAATTGGGCGGCGATTGCCGCCCTTGTCGTCGCATTGACTATGGCTGTAAATAATTTATTGGTTCGTAAATTACCTCAGCATCATAATGTGTTCCAAACTTTAATGCTCACCAACCTAGTAGGTATCCCAGCCGCACTTGGGTTGGCGTTATGGGAAGGCAAACCTTGGGACTGGACTCCAATGTTAACGGCAACAGGCTCCAACACTTTTATCCTAATTTATGCTGGTATATGTGTATTGGTATATAGAGCAATCGAAGCCAGTAAAATTTCCAGTGCCGAATACACTGGCTTATTAGGTGCTGTAGTTGTAGGGGTGCTGTGGTTCGATGAAATACCGGACCTGAGCTTGGCTATAGGATCTTCTTTAATTATTATTCCGCTGATTTGGTTAGCCAAGGTAGAAGCAAAGATAAAGCAAACAAGTAAAATAATATAAATGATAAAGTTAATCTAACTTTCCAACGTGACCGCGTTTGGGAACGAGCGTTTAACTGTCATAGGATACATATAGGCGACACTTGTTATTTATAATAGTCAATTGGAGATGTATAGGCTACATTTTTTATATTATTAATCTAATGGGGTGGATAGGGCTTACTACTTGACTATAGCTATAAGCCCTTAAAATGATTGGGTTTTTATGATTTTTTAGTTTTTATTATTTCTTATAAATATCTGGTATCATACAAGCAAGGAATTATGCGTTTTGATAACATGCTAACGCCTCCTCAACATTAAAGGCACCATCGAGTAATGATTTACCTAAAATAACACCACCAACGCCCAGCTTTTTCAGCTTTGCAATATCATCCAGTGAGCTTACACCGCCTGACGCTTGAACTTTAATTTCGCTGTTGTGGTTTGTTAAGTCTTCATAAAGTGCAAACGAAGGGCCGGTCATGGTGCCGTCTTTGCTGATGTCAGTACACAGAAAATCAACCACGCCAAGTGCCACGTAAAAATCAACAAGTTCGAACAAGCCAAACTCAGATTCACTTAACCAACCATGTGTTGCTGGTGCCCAGCCGTTATCAGTTTTATTAACATCTAGTGCGATAACAAAGTGTTCACTGCCAAACTTTTCAATCCAAGCCTTTACTTGCTCACGCTTTTCAACGGCCATTGAGCCAATCACGACTTGGTTAGCACCGGCTTCAAGCCAGTCAGCAACATCTTGCTCTGAACGAATACCGCCGCCCACTTGGTAGGGAACATTAAGCGCTTTAGTCGCAGCTTGTATATGCTGCCACTGTTTTTTATTTGGATCGCGCGCGCCTTCTAAATCAACCAGGTGCAGTTTGCCTGCGCCGCTATTTGCGTACTCTTGTAAGCGTGCGCCAAGCTCAAAAGGGTAAAATTGTGCTGTATCATACTTACCTTGGTATAAGCGCACAATTTGGTTTTGTAATACATCGAGTGCTGGAATAATCACGTTTATTTCTCTTATTTTTTTGCTGCGCTTACAGCTGCCAATCTAAAAAGTTTTGTAAAAGTCGGGTGCCTACTTTGGCGCTTCGCTCTGGGTGGAACTGCATGCCTGCGTAGTTATCTTTGGCAACTATCGCTGAAAAAGCTTGCCCGTATTCACCGCTAACTAGGGTGGCATCGTTTACTGTGTGCGCAAAGCTATGCACAAAGTACACTTGATCTTGCGCCGATAACCCTTTGGTAAGGGCATGCTCTTTTAGCACGCTTAGGTCATTCCACCCCATATGTGGTGAGGTTAATGTGCCCACTTCTAAGTGCTTAACAACACCCGGAATTTTGCCAAGGCAATCAACATCGCCTTCTTCTGTGCTGTCGCAAAGTAATTGCATGCCTAAACAAATGCCCATCAGCGGGCGCTGATATTCATCAATTGCTTGCTGCCAACCAGCGTCTTTTAAGCGTTTCATCGCAACAGAAGCATGGCCTACACCGGGTAAAATAGCACGTTCGAAGCCTTTTAGTTGCTCAGGTGAGGTGATCACCTCAGGATTTTTACCTAAGCGTTCAAAGGCAAAACGAACAGAGTTAATGTTGGCACAACCGGTATTAATTATGGCAATCATAAACACCCCTTAGAGCTTGCTGTTTGTTGCGAAGCATCTTTTGCAATCGCAGCGCGAAGTGCTCTTGCAAACGCTTTAAAAAGGCCTTCAACTTGGTGGTGACAATTACCATCGCTAACCGACAAAATAAGGCTCATGGCGGCATTATCACTTAAGCTTTTAAAGAAGTGTTCAACCATTTGCACGTCTAAGTCGCCGACTTTTTCACGGCTAAAATCGGCATTTAATACAAACGAGGCGCGGCCCGATAAGTCAATTTGCGCTTCTGCTTTACATTCATCCATAGGGAGTGCAAAGCCATAGCGACCAATTTGCGTTTTTGTACCTAGCGCTTGTTTAAGGGCAAGGCCAAGTGCAATGCCGATATCTTCAACTAGGTGGTGCTCATCTATGTGTAAATCGCCTTTGGCTTTAATATTTAAGCCAATATTGGCGTGAGTGCGAATTTGGTCCAGCATGTGATCGAAAAAGCCAAGGCCAGTGCTAATTTCGCCATTTTTTGTTTGGTCTAAATTAACTTGCACATCGATTTGCGTTTCTTTGGTGTTGCGAGTGACACGGCCTTCACGGTTTGCTGTTGTCAGCTTAGTGACAATGGCATCCCAGCTGCCGTCATACAAAATGCCTTCGCAGCATAAGTTATTGGCAAGTCCGATGTCAGTTTGGCGGTCGCCAATCACAAAAGAGCGTGCTAAATCGACTTTACCTGAGCGCATAAGCTCAGTAAGTAAACCAGTTTTTGGTTTACGGCAGTCACAATTTTGTTCATCAAAGTGAGGGCAGATCAGAACTTCATCAAATTTAATCCCTTGGCTGTTGAGTATGTCCATCATTTTGTCTTGGGCTATATCAAAATTCGCAGTAGGGAAACTGTTAGTGCCTAAACCATCTTGATTAGATACCATAATTAGGCGATAACCAGCGGCTTGTAGTTGTAATAATGCCGGAATAACACCTGGTAAAAAAGCCAACTTTTCAAGGCTATCTACCTGTTTGTCGGTGATTGGCTCTTCAATAATGGTGCCGTCACGGTCTATAAATAAATAGGGATTACTCATGATACTTCCTGTTGTGATAGGGCTGTTGGGGTGGTTAAACCATCGAGCCAAATTTTTACTTTTTCTAATTCTTGATCGCTACCAATTGAAATGCGTAGCCAGTCGTCTTCACCGTATAAGGTAAATGCTCGCATGACTAAGCCTTGTTCTAGGGCAACTTTAAAGCTGTTTTTATCGGCCAATTTTAAGGTAACAAAGTTGCCTTCACCAGTGAGAATTTTTAATACAGCAGGGGAGGCGTTTAACCACTCTATTAGCTTTAATTTTAAGCTGTTTAAAATGCTCACCTGGCGACGCATAGAGGTAATGGCATCAGGGGCAATGGCTTGCGCTGCAATATTGGCTACCACGCTCGATACCGGATACGGTGCAATGACTTTACGAATGGGCGCAAGTACACTGGCTTGAGCGAGGGTAAACCCGGTTCGCAGGCCTGCCAACGCAAACGCTTTTGACAGTGTACGTAGCACTACAATATTACTAAACTCGTTTATAAGTTGTGTTGCACTTTGCTCTGGGCAAAACTCTATATAGGCTTCATCAACAATCACCAATGCTTTACCTGCAAGCGCAGTGGCAATGGCTTTTACTTTATCTAGCGGCGTTAAACTACCTGTTGGGTTATTTGGATTACAAATAAACACCAGTTTTGAGCTACCGACCGCAGTGACAATATCATCAACATTGGCTGTTAATAATAACTCTTGAGTAAGCGCGTTAATAGCCACATTGTGCGTATCAGCAGTGACTTTATACATACCGTAGGTAGGCAAAAACAGCGCAATACTATCTTTAGCTGGCTGGCAATACGTGCGTACTAAAAGTTCAATGCCTTCATCTGCACCTCGCGTCATAAGGACATTGTCGCTTTTAAGCTCGGTGTAAGCTGCATAGCGATCAATAACCAATTGTGGTTGTGGATCGGGATAGCGATTTAAATCTTCAATACTCAGCTCAAGGTTTTTAGCATACGGACTTTCGTTGGCATTGAGCCACGTTGTGCCTGTTAACTTTTCACTTTTAGCCGAGCTGTAAGCAGCAAGCGCTGCAATATTATCAGGTAATAAGCCAGGTGCTTGGGCGCTCTCATTGCTCATTTTTTATTGCCTCTAAACGAATTGAAACCGCATTAGCGTGGGCATCAAGGCCTTCGGCATCTGCCAGTGGTAAAATAGCTTTTGAAAGCTCAGTTAAGCCACTTTTACTAATAGTTTGTACTGTGTATGTGCGGAAAAAATCAAGCAAGTTTAAGCTTGAGTATGTCGCGCTATAACCGTAAGTAGGTAATACGTGGTTAGTACCCGATGCATAATCGCCAGCCGATTCTGGTGTGTAGTCGCCAACAAATACTGAACCTGCATTTTTAACCGAATCAAGGTACGGGCTTGCATCTGCCAGCTGTAAAATTAAATGCTCTGGCCCATATTGCGCTGATACATCAAATGCTTGCGCTATTGAATCCACTAAAATAAGTGACGAATTGGCCAGCGCTTGTTCAGCGGTGTCTTTTCGGCTTAAGTTAGCTAATTGACGAGTAAGCGCGTCTTGTGTTTGTTTAATAATAGTTTCGCTGTTACACAATAAAATAACTTGCGAGTCGGCACCGTGCTCTGCTTGCGATAATAAATCGGCCGCAATAAACTCTGGATTTGCTCGTTCATCTGCTATCACTAATACTTCAGATGGACCTGCTGGCATATCAATCGCCATTCCTGGAATTGTTTGTGCAACTAACTGCTTTGCCATAGTCACAAAGCTATTACCTGGGCCAAAAATTTTATTCACTTTAGGTACTGATTCAGTGCCGTAGGCCATTGCAGCAATCGCGCCTGCACCACCGCTTTCAATAATAGTGGTGATACCACATAATTTAGCAGCATATAAAATAGCAGGGTTTATTGCTTTATCGCCTTGTACGGGGGTAGTTAGTACCACGGTTTTTGCACCGCTTAACTGCGCCAATACACCTTGCATTATAACTGACGATGGCAATGGGGCACTGCCCCCAGGTACATAAATACCGACCGCTTCGATGGCTTGATATTTCAGTTCACATTCAACGCCCGGTTGAGTCGATAACTTAATATCTTTAGGCAGTTGCGCTTGGTGAAAACATTTTACATTTGCATAAGCGGTGTCAATTGCATACTTAAGTTCAGGGCTTAGCATTTTCTCAGCGGCATTAATTTCATCAAGTGGAACACGTAAACGCGGCTCAGCTCGGTTATCAAACTCTTTTGCTAACGCCAGTAATGCTGCATCGCCTTGCGCATTTACTTTTGCCAAAATAGTTTGGCAAATACTTTCTACTTTTTCACTCGCTGATACAGCAGGGCGCATCAGCGCCGCTGCTTGAACCTGTGATGATTCTTCATTCCAACGAAGCATGGCTGTTACTCCATCATTTTTTCAATTGGCATAACTAAAATAGAATTCGCGCCGAGTGCTTTAAGCTGCTCCATGGTTTCCCAAAATAACGTTTCGCTACTCACCATGTGTAGGGCGACATATTCATCATTACCTGCAAGGGCAAGTAATGTAGGTTGACCAGCGCCTGGTAAAATTTCACAAATTTCATCCAGCTTGTCTTTTGGTGCGTGTAACATGATGTATTTGCTTTCTTTGGCTTGCTTAACACCACGTAAACGCGGCATCAATTTATTGATAAGCGCGAGTTTGCCAGCATCTTGCAGTTGGGTGTTTTGAATCAAACAGGCGTTTGACTCTAAAATGGTATCACCCTGCATCAAGCCATTGGCTTCAAGGGTTGCACCTGTTGATACCAAGTCACAAATGGCATCAGCAAGACCAGCACGCGGCGCTACTTCAACAGAGCCAGTTAGCATTACAGTGCTGGCGTTGATGCCTTCGCGTTTTAAATATTGGCTTAAAATTTCAGGGTAGGTGGTTGCAATACGTTTGCCTTCAAACCAGCTTTTGTCTTGCTTGCCTAGTTCTTGTGGCCATGCAAGTGCAAGACGACAGTAACCAAAGTCTAATTTTGATAATTTAGTTACTTCGCTTGGAACGCCTTGGCGCTCTCTTTCTGCTTGTACTTCAACTAATACGTTTTCGCCAACAATACCTAAATCACATACACCGTCCATAACTAAGCCCGGGATATCGTCATCGCGCACACGTAATACGTCAATAGGCATGTTGGTTGAGTGTGCTATAAGGCGCTGCTCACGAAGGTTGAGTTTTACACCCAGTTGTTTAAGCAGATCTTGACAATCTTTAGATAGGCGGCCGCCTTTTTGGATGGCGATACGAAGACGATTACTATTATTCATTACTCATTTTCCTTTAATTTAAAAACTAAAAACCCCGAGGGGAAACCTCAGGGCGAAAATGAATCTTGGTATGTTGATTCGCCAGAGGTTTCCTTTTAGGAACAACCTCTCAGCGAAAGACCTGACAGGTTATTCCGATGAATGATGGTGGTGATGTACTGCTGTCAGAGTGTTGTGCATTTTTTATCCTGTTTAGCTATTCGTTATTATGTTAACGCTTAGCTGCTGTTTGTTTAATAAATTTCGCATTCATAAAAACACATTAACCAATAGCATGGCAAGAAAAATATTCTTTAATTAAAGAATATCTTATAACTGTCGATAGTAACTAAAGGTTTGCTTTATTTATCAACAGTTTTATAGTGATTAAATTACGTTCAATTCAATGGAGGCAAGCATGGATATAATGATCCCTTATTTAGGGCCTATTACGCGTTTAACGCTTGAATCTAAAGGGGCTTTTCATGTTGCTGGGGTTCAACAAAGTGCCAGTGCCAAAAAAGTCGAGTTAGAAGAGCGTAAAAAAAGAGAAGTAGAAAAGCAACATAAGCTGGCGTTTGACGAAAATAAATCGCGCAATAAAACCGCTGAAGAAGATGACGACAAACCCCATTTAGATACATGGGCTTAGTACAAGTGATTGGCGATGCCGTTATTGCCTCAAGTTTAAATCGCCCTCAATAAAAGCAAATTTGTTTAAACATAGCAAGTAGTGGTGCATGGTTATGAACTGCGTGTTTTTAAAGCTACTCCCTACCCATTTAAAATAGATTACCCCTCTTTTAAAGCTCAACAGGTAAAGTATTTTCCTTTGCAACTACATACTCATTGAGCAGTCGATTAGTGATTAACAATAAAGCGTGTGATTTTAAAATCTAATGCTTTTTGCTGTCTGTCTTATGTAAATATATGTATACGAAATGTTATCTCTGGCCTTCATTAGTTAAAGCAGTGTTCTTTAAATTATTGTAAATTAAATGTTTATTTTCGTTGTTTAAGTTTGTGGCCTACTTCCTTGTTATCAGTAAGTCCAAATCAGTTGATTGGGTTGAGTGTAGGGAACGAATTAGTTGTATTAAAAGAATTTACTAGCAATAACGGAGAAGTAACCCACCGCTATCAACAAACGTATCAGGGCATTCCTGTCATTGGTGATACGGTCAGCTTAATATTTAATATTGGGATGCTTAAAAAAGACCACGGCGCAGCTGTATATAACATTGAGGAAGATTTATCTGATGTATCGGCTAAATTGACAATAAAAGATGCGATTTTAAAAGGGTCTAAAACGGGTATAGCTGCAAAATCAGTAGGCTTAAAAAAACATAATGAGCAATCCAGACTTGCTATCTGGGTTGACGATCAAAATAAGGCGCATTTAGTTTATGAAGTGTCTTATGTTACTTATGGCAAGTCACCATCAAGGCCATACCTGATCATTTATGCTAATACCGGTGAGGTCTTGCTTAGTTACGATAACCTGCAACATGCCCTGGGGGTAATCTAAAAACAGGCAAGTATTTATATGGAACTGATTTTGACAGCCTAGATGTTAGTCAATCAGGTAATACTTGTAGCATAAATAACGCAAATGTTCGCACTTTTAATTTAAATGGCGGAACAAGTAGCTCTTCTGCGTATCCATTTACATGTCCTATTGGCTAGTCGCAAAGGATATTTTTAAAGGTAATGGTGCCCTGCGTTATATGAATAATGCTACCCAAGATGGCCGTTCAATAGATAACCAAAGTAACTATTATTCAGGTATGGACGTGCATTATAGTTCAGGGGTTTATAACAAGGCATTTTATAATTTAGCAACCACGCCGGGTTGGGATACACAAAAAGCCTTTATCGTAATGGCACGTGCTAACCAACTATATTGGAGTGCGGGTGTAGGCTGGGATTTAGCCGGTAACGGTGTGATGGATGCAGCCTGTGATTTAAATTATGACCTAATGATGTAAAAGCCGCTTTGGCTGCGGTAGGCGTTAATTCAAATCTTAGCTCAGGAAGTGATTGTGCTACACCACCACCGACCGACGATGAAGCGTTAACCAATAGGGGTAACCCGCACGGGTATCAGCGGCGCAGACAAAGAGCAACTATTCTTTACTTTGGATGTTCCCGCTGGCGCGATAAATCTTCAGTTTAATACTACTGGCGGCTCAGGTGATGCAGACTTATACGTTAAATTTGCCAGCCGACCGACTTTAAATAGCTACGACTGTAATAGCACAACATCTACTAGTACGAAAAGCTGTAACATAAGTAATGCACAAGCCGGAACTTACCATGTAATGGTTGAAGCATGGAGTGCGATATCTGGCGTATCATTAACGGGTAGTTACTCAGGTGATAATGGTGGGGTAACGCCTATCAACAGAACTGAGTCTAATATTAATGTGACAATAACGGCAGTATCGAAGATATTATTATGATGACGGATTACACCACCAATGCTCAAAACCAATTTTTAGCCCAGCTGATAGACACCTATTTACCACAAATTAGTTATGGCTTTGAACAATGTGGTTATGGTTGCTCCGATCATGCTTCTTGGTATCAACAAGGGTTTGCGACCTCAATGCCATTTGAATCAAAAATGAATGACATTAACCCACTGATACATACACAAAACGACAGTAATTTTGACGCTGATCATGCAATTAAATTTGCTAACTTAGCCGTTAGCTTTGTTGCTGAATTGGCAAAAAATGCCGGTGATGTCACTCCGCCAAATAATAATGAGTTAGTCAATGGTGAACCAATTTCTGGTATCAATGCCACTGCTAAAGAGCAGCTTATCTATACATTGAATGTACCAAAAGGAGCGCAAAACTTAAGCTTTGAAACCTCAGGTGATAATGGCGATGCCGATTTAGACATTAAAAATAATCAGGCGCCCACGTTAACTGATTACGACTGTAAAAATACCTCTGCCACAAGTAGTGAGCGTTGCGACATTCCAACCAGCAATGAAGGCACTTACTATGTCATGGTTGAGGCATACAGCGCAATTAATAATGTCTCTTTGACAGGCAGTTTTGAGCCAGCAGGCGCTTTAGAGCCTATCAATCGCGTAGAAGATAACATTAGCGTAAATACAGGTGATTGGCAGCGTTTTGAACAACGTTTAGCCGCGGGTTATGCCTCCATAAACGTTGCTATTTCAGGCGGAAGCGGCGATGCTGATTTGTATTTAAATTTCGGTGCGCATCTTCAAATACACAATTTGTGTGTAGGCCATATAAACGGCAACTCAGAAAGTTGCACTGTTTCTGCAACCCAGGCAGGTATATGGCATATAGATGTTAAAGGCTATCATGATGCAAGTGGCATTAAGTTAACTATAAATGCACAATAATTAACAGGGACATAAGCCCCTTTAAAGGCCAAATTCTCACGCTATTTGGCTTGCCCTTCGTCAATAGCTTACGTAGAATCCCGCTATTATTTTTTATAAAGTGATTGGTATTATCAAACAGCTGTTTAGTGCAACCGGGCCTTTGGCTTTATCAATAGATGGATACTCACCACGCCAACCTCAAATTGATATGGCTGTGGCTGTTGAGGATGCATTAAAAACAAGTTCCCAGCTTGTTGTTGAGGCCGGTACTGGCACAGGTAAAACCTTTGCTTATTTAGCGCCAGCCCTCAAATCTAAAGGCAAAACAATAATTTCAACCGGTTCTAAAGCACTGCAAGAACAGCTGTATCATCGTGATTTACCAGTGTTAGTAAAAGCCTTAGGCGCGGCTAAAAAAACGGCATTGTTAAAAGGGCGTGCCAATTATTTATGCACTTATCGGCTTACCCAACATGTTGCACACGTACCCACAGACGACCCTGATGTAATGCACCAACTTGCTATGGTTGCTAAATTTGCCAGTGAAACGCATACCGGCGATTTAGCCGACTGTATTGGTATTGAAGAAGATGCCAAAGTGTTGCCATATGTCAGCTCTACTGCAGATAACTGTTTAGGTAAAGAGTGCCCTGACTTTCAAGAGTGCTATATTCGTAAAGCGCGTTTAAAAGCAGGGGATGCCGACGTTGTCGTAATTAATCATCATCTATTTTTTGCCGATATGGCGGTTAAAGAGTCTGGCTTTGCAGAGCTAATGCCCAACGCAGATGCCTATATATTTGATGAAGCCCACCAGTTAAGTGAAATTGCCAGCGACTATTTTGGCGAAACCATGAGTACTAAAAAGTTGGTGGATTTAATTAATGATTTACGCGCTATTTACCGCGCTGAAATTCCAGACATGCTGCAATTAGGAAAAAGTTTGAATAAACTGGAAACCAGTGTCGCCGATTTAAGATTGCAGTTTGGTGTGGACGGTAGCCGCGGAGATTGGCGTGAAAAGCTCAGTAATAAGCTTATTTGCTCTGCATTACACCGCGTTATTAGTGATTTAGAATTTGTGTACCAGGTTTTAAAACATTGCTTAGAACGAAGTGATAAAATTGAACACCCATTTGAGCGGGTGTTGGCATTTAAAGGCCAGTTAGAGCGCGTATTTGATACCGCCCAAACAGGCTTTAGTTATTGGTATGAAACCACGCGGCGCTATTTAACCATAAATATAACGCCGCTGAATGTATCGGCTAAATTTGCTTTGATGATGAAAGAGTCTGGCGCAGGGTTTGTGTTTACCTCGGCCACGTTATCGGTCGACAACGAACTCACTCATTTTAATGCCAGCCTTGGGTTAAAACCAAAGCAAAGTATGATGGTAGACAGTCCATTTGATTATGAAAATCAGGCGCTTTTGTGCTTGCCGCGCTATTTACCTGAAACGCACGCCGATAATATGCCGCATGCGATTGTAAAGTTAACTCTCGAACTCATAAAATCAGCAAAAGGGCGTTGTTTTGTGCTATTTACTAGTTACCGAATGATGCATTTGGTGGCTGAGGGCTTAACCACACAAATGGACTATCCGGTTTACATGCAAGGGCAAATGTCTAAACGCATTATATTAGAAAAATTTACCCGTCATGGTAATGCCGTGTTACTCGGCACAGCGTCCTTTTGGGAAGGGGTTGATGTAAGAGGCAGTACTTTAAGCTGTGTTATTATCGACAAACTGCCGTTTGCGGCGCCCGATGATCCGCTTTTGCAAGCTAGAATGCAGGATTGCCAAATGCAAGGAAAAGATCCCTTTGCGCATATTCAGTTACCACAAGCGGTTATTGCCTTAAAGCAGGGCGTAGGTCGCTTAATTCGTGATAACAAAGATAAAGGTGTGTTAGTAATTTGCGATAATCGTTTAGTTACACGCCAATATGGACAAGTATTTTTAAAGAGTTTACCGCCAATGCGCCGTACACGTAGCTTAGAAGATGCAAATACATTTTTAAAACATATTAATTGAGTACAAAAATGATCAAAAGTAACATTCTCGCCCTAGACGCTTCTACAGAGGCTTTATCGCTTGTTTTGCATTATCAAGGTAAAACGTTTCATCATTTTGAAGAGTGTCCGCAGCAGCATAGTCAAAAAATTCTGCCACTTATTGATGAGCTGCTTAATAAAGCCAATTGTAAATTAAAAGATTTAGATGTTATTGGCTTTGGCCAAGGTCCAGGCAGCTTTACGGGTGTGCGTATTAGCGTGGCCATAGCACAAGGGCTTGGGTATTCAACGAATTTACCGCTAGTGGGGGTTTCTACCTTAGCGGTTATGGCGCAACAAGCGTTTGAACAATTTGGCGATGAAGTGGTTTATTCAAGCATTGATGCGCGTATGGGGGAAATATACTTTGCTCAATACCAAGTTAATAATAATTTGATGACACTTCAAGGTGAAGAACGTGTTTTTAAGCCTGAACTGCTTGATGCTTCATTGATAGACACAAACAAAACAGCAATCGGCGTGGGGACTGGATTTAAAAGTTATCCCGATGCATTAACTACATTTACAAATGTGAGTGTACACCCTGAAATTACGCTACCCGATGCACAATACATGTTAGCGTTAGTGGATGCACAGTACCTTGCAGGTAATGGCGTAAAAGCCAGCGATGCTCAGCCTAAGTATGTGCGTGACACAGTGACCTGGAAAAAATTACCAGGCCGCGAATAACGCTAAGTTGTATTGTTTGCATATTGAGCTATTTTAAATCATAATTTAAGCATGTTGTTGGTTGGAGAAGCGTAATGTCGCTGCCTATAAGCTCTGGTTTTTTTACTGGTGATATCCCTGCTAAGGTGCGTTCTACTGCTGTTGTTACGGCAAAGCCCGAACGACTATCAGAGCAGCCAATACCACAGAAAACCAATACAGACTATGTTAAGAGTAGCCCCGAAGGGCTTGAACTCGCAAAAGAGTTTGTAAAAGCGAACACCAAAGAGGCCCAATATAGCCAAACTATTTACGATCAACCGAGTGCGCAAGTTAGTAAGGCAATTTCTACTTACACTGAGTTTGCTAATTTAGAGCGAAGAGCTGAAGTTCAAAGCTTAATTGGTGTTGATATATATGCTTAATTATAAAATTATTAGCCAAATAAAAAGCCCGAATAGATTATTCGGGCTTTTTATTTTTATACCAGTGATTACTGTTTTATGTAACTAATCAGTTTTTTAGCTATGTCAGTATTGTTTTGTGAACCAATAAAGTCATCACTATTTTTACCATAGGCAAATATTTGCACATCAGAAGCGGTATGTCCGCCCGTTGTCCAACCAGTGAAACTTAAATCATTGATAATGCTTTTAACCGCTAAATTAAGGGTTTTTTCACCCATGGCTTTAGCTTGCTTAAGTTTAATTTCGTTTTCAGTTGTAAACTCAATACGGGTATTGGCTTGCCATACCGTTTTAAGGTTATCTGATCCCATTAATAATTTGGTTAATGTACCCGCAGTGGCTTTAACACCTTTGATGATGTCGGTTCCCCATTTGTATTGGCCATGCGCGCCAATGGTTAAACCGCCTGTAGAGTGATCAGCCGTGATCACTAAAATAGTGTCTGGGTTGTTATCTACATAGGCTTTTGCCGTTTCGATTGATTTTGCAAAGTCGTCCATTTCAGCCATTGCGCAAGCAATATCATTTGCGTGACCACACCAGTCAATTTGGCTGCCTTCAATCATCACAAAAAAGCCTTTATCGTTTTGCCCATCAAGCAAATCAAACGCTTTAGAGGTTAACTGTTTTAATCTCGTAGGGTTTTCATCTAGCGCAAAAGGTAATCCCTTAGGTGCGTATAAACCAATAGCAGGGATTTGTGTAATTTGACCTAAGTTTTTAATATCGTCACCGTATTGATAACCTGCTTTTTTAAATTCGTCGACTAAGTTTCTGTCATTACGAATAAAATATTGAGTTCCACCGCCTAACATTAAATCAACCGGTAATTTACCAGCAATTTTATTGTCAATGTAGTCGTTTGCGATGTCATCATAATTTCTTCTTGATTCATTATGCGCGGCAAAGCTTGCAGGTGTTGCATGGTTAATTTGTGAAGTAGCCACTAACGCTGTTGTCATTCCTTGCTCTTTTGCAATTTCTAGCATGGTCTTAACCGGTTTTTTAGTCGTATCGACAGCGATTGCGCCATTATAACTTTTATGACCGCTGCTAAGTGCAGTTGCACCTGCTGCGCTGTCTGTTACATAAGTATGGTCATCAGGATAAGTGTGCGCCATGCCTTTTAACATAGTGTCGAAAACGGTTGTTTCTATTTCTTTTGTTGTAGGGTCATCTTTGTAATAACGATAAGCGGTAGTGAAAGCGGGACCCATGCCATCACCAATCATATAAATAACATTTTTAGGCGCTGTTTGAGCGAATGCTCCTGTTGTACATAAAAGCGCTAATAAGCCGAACTGTTTTTTCATTGTGCGTACCCTTTAAGTGTACTGATTTTAATAGCGACTATTATTGTATACCGATAGCAAGATAAATAAATGAATATGTTATGAAATCTCGAAATTTAAGTGTGTGTTCTATTAGTTCAGTTCTATTATTTGTGTATTAACTCTTGTATGTTATGGCCATAACCAAATAAAAAAGTTGAGGTTTGCGTTGCAACCATTTTCGGTAAAAGCTAATGACTTAGATATACACGGTATTAAATTTGGAGACGGTGAAGACGTCGTTATCGCTCTGCATGGCTGGCTAGATAATTGTGCTAGCTTCGTGCCTATGCTGAGTCGTGCTGCACCTTCGCAAACATGGTATTGCATTGATTTTCCAGGGCATGGACTGTCATCTTGGCGAAGCCCTCAAGCACATTACTATTTTATTGATTATGTGGATGATGTGTATGCATTAATCACAGCGCTTAAGTTAAAGAAGGTACACTTGGTTGGTCATTCTATGGGGGCTATGGTAGCAGGGCTGTTTGCTAGTTGTTTTAGTGAGTACGTAAAATCTGTTTCTTTTATTGAAGGTATAGGCTGTGTTACTACCGATAGCGATGAAGTGTGTTCTCAGCTAAGAAATGCCATACTAAACCGAGCAAGGTTTAGTACAAAAAAATCACGGGTATACACTTCAAAACAACAAATTTATCAAGCGCGTGCAAAAACAACTGATTTAAACGATGAACTAATCGCGTTGTTGATGGACAGAAACATAAAACAAATGCACAGTGGGTTTGAGTTAACGACTGATCCTAAGCTTAAAAATCACTCAGGTTTTCGATTTGATGAAGCGCAATGTATTGGTGCAATAAAAGAATTAATTGCACCATGTCAATTAATATTAGGTGATAAAGGTTATCCATTTGTAAAACAAAATCTAGACAAGTATAGTAAATATTACAATAACTTGAGTGTAATAGATGTGCCTGGTGGGCATCATTGCCATATGCAAAGTAGTGGACTATGTTTTGAACACATTCACGCATTTATGGTGCAAAGTAGTGCATGTTAATTGTATATTACCGATAAATGTGGGATTATCTCTAGATTAGAGTATTTGCTCAATTGTGAAAGTGCCTTACTTAGATTAAGGTTAATAAAAATATAATTATAAACAGGGGCTAAGAGTGGAAAAAATCTGGCTTAAGCGCTACCCAGAAGGTATGCCTGAAACAATCGATCCTGAGCACTACAACTCGTTACTCGAAGTGTTTGAAAAAAGTTTTAATGATTACAAAGATTTACCTGCATTTACTAATATGGGTAAAACATTGTCATATAACGAAATTGACGCGGCAACAAAACGTGTTGCGGCTTATATTCAAAACGATTTAGGGTTAAAAAAGGGCGATAAAGTCGCTGTTATGATGCCTAACTTGTTGCAAACCCCAATTGCTATATTAGGTATTTTACGCGCAGGGTGTGTGGTGGTTAACGTTAATCCGCTATATACCGTTCGTGAGCTAGAGCACCAATTAAAAGATTCTGAAACATCAGCAATATTTATTCTTGCTAACTTTGCTGTCACGCTTGAAAAAGCACTGCCTAATACTGACGTTAAACACATTGTGGTTACGCAGGTTGGTGACATGATGGGCGGACTCAAAAAGCATTTAGTCAATTTTGTTGTTAAGTATTTCAAAAAAATGGTACCAAGCTATACGTTGCCTAACACGATTAACTTTTGTGATTTATTAAAAGCTGATCTGAATGGCTATAAGCGCCCAGAGGTTAACTTAAGCGATTTAGCATTTTTACAATACACCGGTGGTACAACCGGTGTATCTAAAGGGGCAATGTTGAGCCACGGTAATATGGTGGGTAACCTTGAGCAAGTATCTGGTTGTTTAGATAACGTGCTTGAGCGTGGTAGAGAAGTGGTTATTACCGCGCTACCGCTCTATCATATATTTGCATTAACAGCGAACTGTTTAACATTTATGAAATACGGCGGCTTAAACGTTTTAATTACTAATCCACGTGATATGCCTGGATTTGTAAAAGAGCTTAGTCAGCATAAATTTACTGCTATCACAGGGGTGAACACTTTATTTAATGGCTTATTAAATACCCCTGGTTTCTCTGAGCTTGATTTTAGTCACCTTAAAATGTCATTAGGCGGCGGCATGGCAGTACAACGCCCTGTTGCAGAAAAATGGCAAAAGGTCACTAACAGCAAACTAATGGAAGGCTATGGCCTGACAGAATGTTCTCCCTTAGTCACAATTAGCCCGTATGATTTAGAAGCTTATAATGGCTCTATCGGTCTACCTGCGCCAAGTACTGACATTAAATTAATGCTCGATAACGGTGAAGAAGCTGCTAAAGGTGAGCCGGGTGAACTGTGGGTAAAAGGTCCGCAAGTAATGCTTGGTTATTATAATCGCCCTGATGCAACTGCTGAATGTTTAAAAGATGGCTGGTTTGCAACTGGTGATATTGCCACTTACGATGACGAAGGTTTTTTCTACATTGTTGATCGTAAAAAAGACATGATTATTGTTTCAGGCTTTAATGTTTTCCCAAATGAAATAGAAGAAGTGGTTGCCATGCACGAAGGCGTGCTTGAAGTGGCTGCGGTTGGTATCCCTCATGACATTAGTGGTGAACAAGTTAAAGTTTTTGTTGTGAAAAAAGACCCTTCTTTAACTGAAAAAGATATAATAAAACATTGTCGTGATAATTTAACTAATTACAAGGTTCCTAAACTCGTTGAGTTTAAGGATGAGTTACCCAAAACTAACGTGGGTAAAATTCTCAGAAGAGCCTTAAAAGATTAGCAACTATAAAAAAGCCGACATCAGTCGGCTTTTTTATTGTAGGAGACTCAGTGCACTACCAATTAATCCAAACCCAAAATGAGCTTAATACGTTTGTAGAACAAATTAAAAACAAACCCATTCTTGCTATTGATACCGAGTTTATGCGCCGCCGTACTTTGTATCCAGAAGTTGCACTTATTCAAGTTTATGATGGCGAACATTTAGCGCTTATTGACCCGCTTGCCGAGCTTTCCTTGTTTGATTTTTGGCAAATACTTAAAGATCCTAAAGTGCTAAAAGTACTCCATTCACCCTCAGAAGATATTGAAGTTTTTCAAAAGTACGCAGGGTTTGTTCCTTATCCTTTATTCGATACCCAGTTTGCACTTCAGCTATTAGGTGAGGGAAACTGTATGGGCTTTGCCTTAATGGTGAAAACATTATTGAATATTGAGATTGATAAAAGCGAATCGCGCACTAATTGGTTACAACGCCCCCTTACTCAAAAGCAACTTGAATACGCTGCTGCTGATACGTATCACCTGCTGCCATGTTTTGAGTTAATTATAGATAGCATTAAAGCCGCTGATTTATTTGATATTGTGATCAATGAAAGTGAATTAGTTGCCAATAAACGTGCTTTTCAAATTCCGGATGAGCTACTTTACAAAGAAATTAAAAATGCATGGCAACTTAAGCCGCATGAACTAGCGGTACTTAAAGAGTTAGCAGTATGGCGTCGAAATAAAGCCATTCGTAAAAATCTAGCGCTTAATTTTGTACTTAAAGAGCACAATATGACCGAAATTGCCAAACGAGGCCCTTCAAGTTTAAATGCTCTGAGACAAATTCCTGGGGTAGAACCCATTGAAGTGAATCGTTCTGGGGTTGAAATTTTAAAGTGTATTGAGCAGGCCAAAGCCATTCCAGCTGAGCAACACCCACAAGTATTAAAGCGGTTAATTGATTTTCCTACCTATAAAAAAGTAGCGAAGGAGATCAAACAAAAAATTACTAAAGTTGCTAAAGAGCATAACATTCCAGAAGACGTTATGGCCTCTAAAAAGCAAATAAATCAGCTAATTAGTTGGAATTGGAAGTTAACTGCTCAGCAAAAAGAAAAACACATAAAGCCAGATTTACTCAGTTCATGGCGCTATGACTTTGTTAAAGACGCTCTTAAAGAGTGGGATAATTAAAGTCATAAAGGCGAGTTACAAACAAATAAAAAGGGCGCTTAGCGCCCTTGTTTGTTATTTCTTTTCTTCGTCAGGTAATGTGACATTGAGCTCGAGTACCGCTAAATCGTCTTCATTTTGATCAAACTGAACTTGAACCGCATCGGCGCCTACATTAACGTACTTACGGATCACATCAAGAATATCTTGCTTTAATTGTGGCAAGTAATCTGGTGTTCCACGCTGAGAACGCTCGTGCGCGACAATGATCTGCAATCGCTCTTTTGCTAATGACGCACTGTTTTTCTTTTCTGAGCGGAAGTAGTCAAGTAAAGACACATTAACCTCCAAATATCCGTTTGAATAAACCCTTTTTCTCTACATCTAAAAATCTAAATTCAACCGTTTCGCCTAATAAACGACTGATCGCATCAGCATAAGCTTGACCTGCGTCTGATTCGCTATCAAGAATTACCGGCTGTCCAGAGTTTGATGCACTAAGTACTGCTTGAGATTCAGGAATGACACCTAGTAAGTCTATGGCTAGGATGTCCTGGATATCTTCAACAGATAGCATTTCACCTTTTGATACACGATCTGGATTATAGCGTGTTATTAGCAAATGCTCTTTAATGTTTTCTAATCCTTCTTCGGCACGTTTCGATTTACTGTGTAAAATGCCTAGAATACGATCCGAATCTCGTACTGACGAGACTTCAGGGTTGGTTGTAACTATCGCTTCATCAGCGAAGTACATCGCCATCATAGCTCCGGCTTCAATACCTGCAGGAGAATCACAAACAATATAGTCAAAGTCTTCTTTTAACTCGTTCAATACGCGTTCAACACCATCACGGGTGAGTGCGTCTTTATCGCGAGTTTGTGAAGCAGGAAGTAAAAATAACTTTTCTACACGTTTGTCTTTTATGAGTGCTTGATTAAGGTTAGCTTCGCCATTGATCACATTAACAAAGTCATACACTACGCGACGTTCACAACCCATGATGAGGTCTAAATTACGTAAGCCGATATCAAAATCGATGATAACAGTTTTGTAGCCTTTTAATGCTAAGCCTGTACCAATTGCTGCGCTTGATGTTGTTTTACCAACACCCCCTTTACCCGAGGTAACGACAATTATTTTTGCCATGAGATTTATCCTTTAACCAAAGCTGAAATTTCTAAAGATTCATTTTTTTGTTGTATTTGAACTGCGTTACCCCAGTGTTCACCTTGCAGTGAGTCACTGATCCAGTAATTACCATTGATTGAAACGAGTTCTGCTTCTAATTTATTACAAAATATGTATGCGTTTTCGAGCCCTTTTGCACCGGCAATTGCACGCCCTCGTAGGGTTCCGTAAATATGTACATTGCCATCGGCAATAACTTCTGCGCCATGGCTTACCGCGCCTAACACCACCAAGTCGCGGTCTTTGGCGTAAACTTGTTGGCCTGAGCGCACCGCACCATTAATAATTTGCGCTGGTAAATACACGGTTTTTTCTACAACCGAAGTATTTGGCTCTACTCTTGCGGGTTCGCTCCTAACGTCTTGAGAATAGTTTAAAACAGACAACCCTGCGGCTTTTGCCTGTTTATGCTGTTCATCCGAACCATTACATACACCCACAGCATTAAAGCTCATGCGTTCAATAAGCGATTTTAAGTGAACAAAGTCGATTGCGCTGTTTTTTACTTCAATTAAATTGACGACGATAGGGGCACCCTCAAAGAATTTTGGGGCTTGGGCAATTTTTACATACAGTTGTTCTGCTAAAAGGTTAATATCAGTACTATAAAGATGCAAAACTGATAACGTAAAAAGGTTGCCTTTTAGCTCAAAAATTTGGTCCGACATAGATGCTCAACTGGATTGTCTAGTTAGCATGTAACTTTATATAAACCTAGGCTGAACAAGGCTTTTATTACAGTTTCCACACTAATTTTTATAACTTATTATTATTGCCATGTTATAGTGTGTAGCACTGTTAAGCAAGATTTTATAGGGCCATAATGCTAACTGCGGTATATAAAAGTAAGAAAAAAGCAGATACTTTCTTATTTATTGAAAAAAGAGACGATTTTAGTAAAGTTCCGGAACCTTTAATGACCATGTTTGGTCAACCTCAGTACGTGATGATCATTAACTTAGCGAAGCGAACTCAATTAGGCGTAGCGGATTTAGACACTTTAAAACAGTCGCTTAGCGACCAAGGCTATTATTTACAAATTCCGCCACCTGAGGAAAACTTGCTAAGTCAATTAAGAAAACAAAATGGAGTAGATAGTGATTAAAAAATTAGCGGTTGTATTGTGTGGTGTGTGTTTAAGCTCATCGGTAATGGCAAAAACACAAGCTGAGTTTCAACAATATCTTACTAATTTAAAGCAAGAGGCAATTGCAAAAGGCTACCATACTCAGTTAATTGAGCAAGCATTTGCCACTGCATCTTATAAAGAAAAAGTCATTTCAGCAGACAAAAACCAGCCAGAAGTAAAAGAAACGCTGGAAACGTATTTACCAAAACGAGTACCGCAATGGAAAATAGATCGTGCGCGTAAATTGTATAAAGAAAACCAAGAAGTCTTAGAAAAAGTAGCAAAAGACTTTGGTGTTCAAGCGCGTTTTATTGTGGCTATTTGGGGTTTAGAAAGCAATTTTGGCGCTATTCAAGGCGGCCACAATGTTATTTCATCCTTAGTAACTTTAGCATTTGATGGACGTCGTGAAGCGTTATACAAACGCCAATTGTGGGCAGCACTGGATATATTAAAGTCGGGTCATATCACGCTTGATAAATTTAAAGGCTCTTGGGCGGGTGCTATGGGTCAAACCCAATTTATGCCAACCTCATTTAATGCCTACGCCGTTGATTACAACAACGATGGCCGCAAAGATATTTGGACAACCAAAGAAGACGCGTTTGCTTCAATTGCTAATTACTTAAAGCAAGAGGGTTGGAATGATAATTTAACCTGGGGTCGCCAGGTACAATTGCCCGCTGACTTTGATAAGCAGTATATATTAAAGCGCGGTACTAAAACCCGAAAGCAATGGCTAGAGTATTGGGATAAATCAGAGCGCTCCTTAGCAGATTGGCAAGCATTAGGTGTTCGTCGTGTTGATGGCAGTGATTTACCTACGGTTGCTGTAGATGCAGCATTAGTCATGCCGGATGATATAAATGGACGCATGTATTTAGCATACGATAACTACAAAGTATTTATGCACTGGAATCGTTCATACTACTTTGCAACCAGCGTAGGTTATTTGTCAGATAGAATTGCTTACCCAAAAATTTAAGCTTAAGCGAATAACTAAAAAGCCGCTCATTGCGGCTTTTTTTAATGGTTATTGCTCTTTTTTGAATATTTTATCTTTGAGGTCAATGACTTTGCCAATGCCTGAACCTAGCTTCATTAGTTTGTTGAGCTGCTCTGGGGTTAAGCGTTGTAACTCTGACGACCATTTAGTCACTGTTTCAAGTAAGTTATGAATTTCGCCCATTTGTTTTTGTGCATAAATTTCATCGTCGTTACTTGCTTCATCTAATAAGTTATCTCTAAGTAAGCTAAGCGTAGGTTCTACTTCACGCTTTTTACGTTCTTCAAACACGCGATTAGCCATATCCCAAATATCGCCTGCAGGTGCATAGTATTCTTTTCTATCTCCTGGGATATGCATTACCTTGATCAGCTGCCAAGATTGTAATTCTTTAATTCCCATACTTACGTTACCGCGTGAAATACTCAGTGCATCTGCGATTTGGTTTGCCGTCATTGGATCTTTGGTAATAATAAGTAATCCGCACATTTGGCCGATTGTACGATTAAATCCCCAGCGGCTGCCCATCTCGCCACAATGCATTACAAAGGCAAAGTTTTTTTCTGATAATGTCATTGTTACAAGTTTCAAAAATAAATGAAAGCTATGCTAGCACGCTGGTTAAGTATGGCAAGCGTTTAGCTTGGATAAAAAACCACGTTTTACGACTAATGATTGATATAGATTAATATTAAAGCATCTATAGTAGGTTATGTTGCGGGTATGTAACATGACATTGTTGTTTAACGTCTTTGTTAAATAGCATAAATTTTTTATAAACGATGGAATGACTATGAAAGCAGCAATAAATACAGAATATAAAGGCAAGTTGGCGATCACCGATTTACCAATCCCAGAGGTAGGTCCTAACGATGTGCTGGTTAAAATAGCCGCTTGTGGTGTATGTCACACCGATTTACATGCGTGTCATGGTGATTGGCCGGTAAAACCAAAAATGCCATTGGTACCAGGTCACGAAGGCGTGGGTGTAATAGAAAAACTAGGCAGTAATATTAAACATTTAGAAGTGGGCGACCGAGTGGGTGTACCTTGGTTGTATAGCGCCTGTGGCCATTGTGAATTTTGTTTAGATGGACGTGAAACCCTGTGTTTATCGCAACATAATACCGGTTACTCAATTGACGGTGGTTATGCAGAATATTGTTTAGCACATGGTGATTACATCATTAAAATACCGGATGGGTTAGACTTTGCTGAAGCTGCCCCGTTATTCTGTGCCGGCGTAACAACGTATAAAGCATTAAAAGTATCAGATGCAAAACCGGGTCAATGGGTTGCTATTGTTGGTGTGGGCGGTTTAGGTCACTTAGCGGTGCAATATGCAAAAGCAATGGGCTTTAATGTTATTGCTGTAGATACAGGTGAAGAAAAAATGGCCTTAGCTAAAGAGTTAGGCGCCGATATTACGCTTGATTTTAAAGAAGTGGTGCCTAGTGAGGCTATTTTTGAGCAAGTAGGTGGCGCGCATGCTGTTGTTTGTACCGCTGTATCAAAACCTGGGTTTGAACAAGCGTATAAAAGTGTTCGCCGTGGGGGCAAATGCGTATTAGTTGGCTTACCGCCAGAAGATATGCCACTGCCAATTTTTGATACTGTGCTAAATGGTGTTTCAGTAGTAGGTTCTATTGTAGGTACGCGTAAAGACCTGCAAGAATGCCTTGAATTTGCCGCACAAGGTAAAGTAAAAGCTATCATTGAAGAGAAAAAACTCGAAGATATTAATGAAATTTTCGATGATATGCTCAAAGGCGAAATTAACGGCCGTATAGTTGTTACAATCTAACTATACCAAAATATAGTGCGCACAAACCAACCTGGCTTGTGCGCATTGTGTTAAAGCGTATAACTAAAGCTTAACTTTGCATTTCTTTCCTCACCTGGCATACCGCCTAAAAACATGGCTTTAGAATAGTATTTTTTATTAAACAGGTTATTAATGTTTAATTGCATTTGCCAGTTGTCTGCTTTGTAGCTAACTGCAGCATCATACACGGTATAAGCGGGGACGTAGCCGTTATCAATACCGAACGAACTTGAGTTAGTACTGCGCTTATCAACAAACGTTAAGCCTGCGCTTAAATCTATTGCGTGAGGTAATTCAAATAATGCAGCAGAGTAAGTTACCCATGAGCTAGCAGTTACATAAGGCACGCCTTTTTGGCGAGTATCAAAGCTTGTGCTGTTTGGGTTAGTCTTATCGCGAGCATCTTGATAAACCCCGTTGATGTTAACTTTCCATTGATCGTTCAAATACGCATTTAAGTCAATTTCTACGCCTTTGGTTTGTTCTTCACCATCAAAAAAACTCTCTACTACGTTTGGTGCAGACACGCCTGCTTCATAAAGTGGGTTGGCATATTCTAAATTAGTACGTGCACTTTCAAATACTACAATTGAAGCCAGTAATTGGTCATCAAACGCTTTAAAACGAAATCCTAAATCGTTACTAACAGATTCTGAGTCTTCTCTATCGGCTTCATTACCAGCAACAGATCCAAGTACACTGTAGGCAGTACGACCTTTTGAGTGATTTAAAAATAAAGCCATGTCAGTGCTTAATTGATAAGTAGCTCCTAAATTGTACGTTAAACCGCTATCTGAAGTGTTTGCCTCTGGCGTTGGGTTTGCGCGGCTTTGACTATAACGTGGGTCAACACCAAAATGCTCGTAACTTTGTTTTATACGGTTATGAGCAATCCCAATACGGGTGGTGATTTTATCGTTAATGTAGGCAACATGCTGAAGGCCTAAACCCCATGCTTGTACTTTTTTATTATAATCGCTGGTTTTAAGCGGATCGTAATCATTAAATTTACCTGTAGGCCAATTTGGCTGACGCATATCAAAAATATACGGCAGTGCGCCTTGATAAATTACCTCACCGGCTTTGTTTTTAATGACCTTATCGGCATCGTAAATAGAATATTGTTTAAAACGAATATCACGATCTTCATAGTTAGCGTTAACCAGTAATTCGTTTTCTATGTTACCGAGCATAAAGTCATAACGTAAATCTAAAAAGTACTGCCATGATTTTTCATCCGCTTCTACTTGGCGGTACTCTTGGCGTCTGGCTGCAAAAGGGTATAACACGTCATCAACAACTAGCGGTGCGCGTGGGTCTTGGTTGATCACGCCGTTACGTTTCCAGTAAACGTAGTTGTAAGCACCTGTTTGGCGGGCAAAACTTGAGGTGTAATTACGGTACTGTAGTTGTTGATTAACAAATAAATCATCACTAATGTAATAATTATGGGCTAATTTAAAACGCAGCTCTTCACCTTCGTTATCCTTTGCCATCGGTGATATTATGCCATTGGTACCAAAGTTAAAGGGCGTTAAACCATCATTGCTTGCCAAAGAGTTAGCTAGTTCATTTCGTTGTACTTCACTCAATTGTAAGCCACTTGCTGTAGGGTCATTCACTAATTCGGCGCCTGATACTTCACCTGCAGTTAAACCATTAACCGATTCACTGTTAAAAATACGAATAGGGTGGCCGATAGAATCCACAGCAATGGCGTCCTTGATATAGGCTCCGGATAACACAAACGCATGTTGATCATTTAGAACATATTTTAAAGACGAATAAATTTCATCACGTTGTTCTTTTAAATCACGAAAGCCATCGCTAGAGGCGGTTTTTGCCATGACTCGATAAGCTAAGTCGTCTGTTATTGCATTGGTGCTATCGAACGCCAGTGAATAACTATCCCACTGACCAATATCCATTTCTAAGGTATGTTGCTCGTTAAACTGCGGCTTTTTTTCAATAAGATTGATCACCCCACCAGCACTGCCCATGCCGTATAAACCAGTTGCTGGGCCTTTTAATACTTCAATTGATTCAACATTAGTTAGAGAGCGCGTTGGGTTAAATGTATTGCCTAATCCTGCGCCACCGTACATGCCATCATACGTATAATTAGCACCTAAACCACGAATTACTAAATTATCACCAATGCCATAGTTGTTACCGGCTTGCGTTAAACCACTTACATTACGGATCACATCTTGTAAACTATCAATACCTTGCGATGCAATAAGCGCTTTATCAACAATGACCACGGGTGCAGGGGTTTCCATTAGTGACATATCAGATTTAGTAGCCAAACCTGAGCTCATTACCACTCGGTTTTGTTGCTCGTAAACACTGATACGTTCAATATCGGAATTAACTTGTGACTCGTTTGCCAATGCCAAGTGCGCGTTTAAGCACGCGAGTGTGAGTAGTGAGTATTGAAACCTTTTCATAGAGTGATAACCATTCGCATTTGTTAATTTGCGTGAATGATAATGGTTATCATTTTAAAATAAAATAAAAAGTTCAAACTTTTTTACTTTAATGGGTGTGTTTGCTTGATAGTTATACAATATGATTTAAAAACAATCACATTTAAAAATATTAACGGGGTATTGCAGTCGCTAGTTGGCTTTACCAAGAGAGAATCTAAAAAAGTATTGATGATTAAATGGGCAGTTTAACTACATTAGCTAAAAAATTGTTAAGGTTGAGCTAAGCTCAACCTTATAAAGATGTTTTGGGTTTACTGCTTGTAAACGACACCGGCTTTCATTACAAAAGGAATACGCTCAAGTGTAGAAATATTTTTAAGTGGGTTAGCACTCACCGCTATAATATCAGCAGCAAAACCAGTTTTAATTTGCCCCAGTTGTGAATCTGCCTTTAGTAATTTAGCACTATTAATTGTCGCGGCTTGAATAGCTTGTAATTCACTCATACCAAATTCAACCATTCGCGAGAACTGTTTCGCATTATCACCATGTGGATAAATAGCCGCATCTGTACCAAATACCATGTTAACCCCAGCTTCAACGGCGCGTTTAAAGCTGTCTCTTTGCTTTTTAGAAACAAGACGTTCTTTATTTAGGTTCTCTTCATCTACCCCATTTTGCTCACCAAAGCTCAGTGTATACTCGGTATTGTAAATATCCATAGAGAGCCAAGTACCGTGCTTTATAGCAAGCTCAATCGCTTCATCGTCTAAAAAGCTAGCATGCTCTACGCTGTCTACACCGGCTTTAATGGCTGTTTTAATGCCGTTAGTGCCGTGTGCGTGAGCCGCAACAGGCAATTCTCGCATGTGCGCTTCATCCACAATGGCTTTCATTTCTTCAAATGCGTATTGTTGTATGCCCACCTTTGTGCCTTTAGAAAATACCCCACCAGTTGCACATAATTTAATTGCATTAGCGCCATATTTAATATTTTCACGTACTTTAATGCGAACAGCCCATGGGCCATCAGCAACCCCCGAGGCGGTATACTTCATTTCTGGAGGCAAACGATTATTGTCACAGTGTCCGCCAGTAATCCCCAAAGAAGGGCCTGCAGCCCAGATGCGAGGGCCAATAATATCACCTGCATTAATGCCGTCGCGAACCGCAATAACACTAAAGCCTTCTGCACCTAAGTTACGCACTGTGGTAAAGCCGGCTTCTAATGTTTTTTTAGCAAAGTAACTGGCTTTAATAGCCATACGCGGTACTGATTGGCCTATACGTTCACTGCGCGAAACGGTTGGATCGCTGGTTAAATGCACATGCATATCCATCAACCCCGGCATTAAGGTGAGTTCAGGTAGGTTAATCAGTTCATCATTACTGGTAAGCGTTGGCTTTTTATTAAATTGAATTTGGCTTATTACACCCTCGTCAATCGCGATTAACGGATTAGCTTTTAGCTCTCCAGTTTTTACATCAAGCAAAGCTTTGGCCGATATATAGGTGGTTGCCAGTGTACTTGCGCTTGTTAAGCTCAGTAATGCGATTGATGTAGTTAGTAAATGTTTTTTTATTTTGATCATTTTAATTATTTAATTATTTAAATTTACCTGAATGTAGCAATCATTAGCTATTGAGTAAATTATCTAGCGACGAATCCCACTCACCGTAATTACTTTATTTAAGCCATTTAAAACCGCATAATTAGCGGGTAAAAACTAACAAGGATCTTTATGAAAGTTATTAAAATAGCACTGGTTGCCAGTAGCGTTATGTTTGCCTTAAGTGGTTGTATGAGCACCAGCTCACAATTAAACACAAATCAGCCGGTCGCGCCTGTAATAAGCGAGTTATCAGCCGAGCAACAGTTGGATGTGCTCGTTGCACAGTACTACGATGAGTCATTAACCTTTAATCCCTTAAGCGCCACTTATAACGGTCGCCATGAATTCGATGATCAATTTTTGCCGGTGATATCGCAGGCTAATCGTGATAAAAAATCTGCTTTTTATAAAAAATATCAACAACGTTTAACGCTAATCGATGAATCACAATTAACAGGGCAGGCGCTACTTAACTTTGAAGTATTATCGCGAGATTTAGCCCTAAAGCTTGAGGGCATGCAATATAAAGATTATTTGTTACCGATTAACCAAATGTCGGGAGCACATAATACCTTTGCTGGATTTGGTTCAGGGCAAAGTGCACAGCCCTTTAATACTGTTGCCGACTATGAGCAATTTATTAAACGTGCTGATGGTTTTGTGAAATGGTTAGCCAGTGTTGAACAATCAATGGCGCAAGGTGTTAAACAAGGTGTAGTATTGCCTATGCCATTGGCTAAAAAATTATTGCCTCAGTTTAAAGTGCACGTAGTAACTAACGCAGAAGATTCATTATTTTATTCACCAATAAAGGCCATGCCCGACTCATTTTCTAATGCACAAAAACAGCAACTCACTGAGCAGTATAAAACGCTTATTTTAGATAAATTAGTGCCCGCTTATCAGCGTATGAGTGAGTTTTTACTCAACGACTATATTCCTCATGCTCGCGATTCTGTTGGTTATGCTGATTTACCTAATGGTAAAGCGTGGTACGAATATCAAATCAAGAAAAACACCACGTTGAGTTTATCAGCAGATGAAATTCATGACATTGGCTTAAGTGAAGTGGCTCGAATTTTAAGTGAAATGAAAACGGTTAAAAACACCGTGGGATTTGAAGGTGATTTAGCATCGTTTTTTGATCATTTACGTGACTCAGATGAGTTTTATTATAAAACAGCCGATGAGTTAATTGCCGCCTATGAAGATATTAAACTAAAAATAGATGCGCGCTTACCGCGATTATTTAATATTGAGCCTAAAGCCCCTTACATTGTTAAAGCAGTAGAAGCGTATCGTGCCCAATCGGCAGCGGGGGCATCTTATGCAGGGCCTGCACCAGATGGTTCTCGTCCGGGTATCTTTTACATTAATGCTTACAACTTAAAAGCGCAGCCTAAATTTTTACTTGAAACGCTATCTATTCATGAAGCAGCACCTGGTCATCACTTTCAAATTGCACTGCAACAAGAAGTAGAAAGCCTGCCCGATTTTCGTAAATTTGGCGGCTACACTGTGTTTGCTGAGGGCTGGGCATTATACGCAGAGAGTCTTGGCAAAGAGCTTGGCTTATTTACCGACCCGTATATGTGGTACGGGCGTCTTAACGATGAGCAGCTAAGAGCTATGCGTTTAGTGCTTGATACAGGTTTTCATGCCAAAGGGTGGACACGTCAACAAGGCATTGACTACATGTTAGCTAACTCTTCAATGGCAAAAAGCGATGTAATTGCTGAAGTGGAACGTTATATTGCATGGCCTGGGCAAGCATTATCGTACAAATTGGGTGAGTTTAAAATTAAAGAGCTTAGAGATTACGCCCACCAGCAGTTAGGCGAGCAATTTGATATTAAAGCCTTTCATACGCAAATATTAATAGATGGCGCATTGCCTATGCCTATCTTAGAGCAAAAAATTAAACGTTGGGTTAAATCTCAGCAGTAACATAATCGCGCAAAGTCATTATTTAAACAGGGATTGGCTTTGCGCGCTTTGCTGCAATACGTTAGAATGCGCGCTCTTAAAAGGCGCGAGTACACCATGTTTGATCAACAATTAGCAAAAACCCAATTCTGGCTTAGCAAAAGTCTCAATGAAATGAACCAGCAAGAATGGGAAGCCATTTGTGACGGATGCGGAAAGTGTTGTTTAAACACCTTTATTGACAGCGAAGACGAAGATGACTTTACCGCCACTGATCAGCTAAGAGAAGGTGAGCAACTTATATTTACCAATATTGTTTGCCAATACCTTGATAACGCAACCTGTGGTTGTAGTGAATACGAAAACCGCCAAACCTTAGTGCCTTCTTGCGTTAAGCTTACCAAAGAAAACCTCAAAGACATTTTCTTTATGCCGCAAAGCTGCAGCTACCGCCGACTTCACGAAGGACGTGGATTAGCAACGTGGCATCCGTTACTTAATAACGGCGATAAAACTAAAATGCACGAGCTAAACATTTCTGTTAAAGATAAAACCGTAAAAGACTGTGACGTAAAGCTAGAAGATTTTGATTTGTATATAGCCGAATGGCCAACCAAGGATTGCAATTAATGAGTAAATTACAAGCAAGTATTGGTTTAATTAATCCAAAAAGCCCGACCAACGTGGGGGGCGTATTACGCGCCGCAGGCTGTTATGACGCACAGCAGGTTTTTTTTACTGGCAAGCGTTATTTAAACGCACAGAAATTTCATACCGATACTAAAAATGTAGTGCAACGTATTCCATTAACCGCCACTGATAATTTAGCATCAAGTAAACCTGAAGGTGCTAAAGTGGTGGTGATAGAGCTAATAGAAGGGGCGACTCCCTTGCCTGAGTTTACCCACCCTGAGAACGCATTTTATGTTTTCGGCCCAGAGGATGGTTCAGTGCCAAAAGACGTTTTAAAGTGGTGTGATGAAGTTGTTTATATTCCAACCATAGGCTGTATGAATTTAGCAGCAACCTGTAATGTTGTTCTTTATGACCGACTCGCCAAGCTTGGCGGTATTCAAAGTAGTGATGAAACCATTATCACTTCACGCGATACCAATAATAAAATGAAATGGCAAAAACAACCTTAAACATATTTGCTGTTTAAGGTTTATCCCTTGCTAAATGTAAAATAAAGTAACTAGTTAACTTAAAAAATAAGCAATTCGTATTTTTAAACACTATAAACGTAAAACTATGTAATTATATTAAAAAATTATAATTATAAGAGCTTATTATTTATGTTGTTCTTGCACCATGTGATTAGGTGTTACTTGGTTGTTACATTGATATATATATACTCAGTGCCTGCACCAGCAAACCTGCAAAATTAGATCCCCTCGTTGCTAATACTGGTCAACCATTATCTAGCGTGGCTCAATCAACCGATGTTATTTTCTATGATCTTAAGTTAGCCGTTTTTCTAGAAGAAAAGCAGATAGCCGGCACAGGGAAAACAGTATTTCGGGTCATTAAAGAAACTCAGCAAATTGAACTAAAACTCGACAGTCGCTTTAGTATAAACACAGTAACAGTGGCTGATAAGAAAGCTGAATTTATCCATTCTCGTGGTGTGGTTACGATTAACTTATATGAGAAAAAGTACCCGGGAGAAGTGGTTGAAGTTGCTATTAACTTTCAGGCAAGCCACATATTGCGCTTAATCCTCCATGGAGTGGTGGTTTTGTATTTAGTGAAACAAACGATGGTAAACCTTGGATAGCGACAGCAGTACAAGGTGAGGGCTGTGATTTATTTTGGCCTTGTAAAGATCACTTTAGTGACAAAGCCGATAGTATGCGTATACGGGTAACGGTACCCACTGGATTGCATGTTGCCAGTAACGGGGTACTAAAAAATGTAACTGTATTACAAAACAAGACTACCGAGTTTGATTGGTTTTTATCTGAGCCTGCGAGTGATTACAACATTGCGCTGAATATTGGCCCATTTGAGCGCATTCAACAGCAATATACCAGTATAAATGGTACTGACATTCTTGTGGAATTTTGGGTGTTACCTGAAAATAGGCAAAAAGCCAGTAATTTGCTCAGCAACGATGTTTATCAACAAATGGCATTTTTTGAATCTGTGTTAGGTCCATTTCCATGGGGGCAACAAAAACTTGGCTTTTTAGAAACGCCTCATTTAGGCATGGAGCATCAAACGATAAATGCTTATGGCAAAGGGTATACTCGCGACCCTAGTAGTTATGATTGGCTTATTCAGCATGAATTAGCGCATGAGTGGTTTGGTAATTTAATGACTTATGAGCAATTGAATGATGCGTGGTTACATGAAGGTTTTGGCTTTTACATGCAACCGACTTACAGTTTATATACCTTTGGTGAGGCCGCTTATAACCATGCAATGTATAAAGCCTATTTAGGGATTAAAAACTGCCAACCTATTGTAAAAGAGGGTGAATTAAGCTCAAAAGAAGCCTTTAACTCAGATATTTATGGTAAAGGAGGCTGGACATTACACACTTTGCGTTGGTTAATTGGTGATGAGTTATTTTGGCAAGCAACACGCAGCAGTTTATTGATATTGTTAATCACATTACAAAAAAAGACTATAACTGGCTATTTGATGTGTATTTAAAACAAGCTGCATTGCCCACACTAACCATAGAACGTCAAAATAACGTGGCCAATTTATATTGGAGCAAAAGTGAAAAAGATGCGACACCTTTTAAAGTGCCAATACCCATTTCAATCAATGGCCAGCTTCAAGTTTACACACCGATTGAAGGAGTCATTACTACCAAAGCTAAACCTGTTGATCATATTACTGTAGATCCACAGATGAAAGTGCTTAGGCAATTACCGATCACAAGCCAGTGCCAACAAGATGAATAATTTAGATAAAGCGTTACTATGGGGATAAAATTTATCCCCATAGTGCTTTTAAACACTTATTTATCTAGCTCTGCTAGTCTAAAAATTAAACGCACTGTGGCAAAGTCATCCTTGAAAGAACTAGTTATTTATTATTATTTTTGTTCTTTAATTTCATTGAAATCATATTTGCTAAGACATTCAGTTAAAAATTTGTTAAAAAAGACACTGATAATAATGATTAATACTAAAGGTACTTATGTTTAGCTCGCTTAAATTCACCTCCAAAATCACCATTGCTGCATCATTAGTGTTAGTTTTAGTGTTAGGTGTTTTCACCATAAATAATTATTTTTCAATGCGGCATCAAACTCAAGAGCAGTTATCGCTGGTACTAGAGCAAAACTCTGAGTCTGTCTCTAAAAATATTGCAAGCTGGCTAAATAATAAATTAGCGATTGTGATCTCTATCGCAAAAACATACCAAGATGACGATGCCAAGTCTTTAACGCTTTCGCAATTAAATACCGCTGAGCTTGCGGGAGATTTTAAAAATACCTATATAGGTAAATCATCGGGTACATTTATTTTAAATGATCAAAGTGTTGTACTCCCCAGCGATTTTGATGCGACAAGTCGCCCTTGGTATAAATTAGTAGAAAATAAAACAACAACGGCTTTTACAACGCCTTATATTGATGTAACGACCAACGAACTGACAATTTCTGCCGTTGCCCCTATTAATAGTAATGGCCAATTTAAAGGGGTTGCGGGGGCAGATATTGATATGCAAACCATCGCTGACATTATTGGAGATATTGATTTTTTAGGACTCGGTTATGGTTTTTTACTTGATAATAAAGGGCAAATATTAAGTCATCCTGATAGTAAATTAAATTCAAAAACAGTCGCTGACTTAATTGGTAAAAATGCACCGTTAGCAAGAGAATTCACCGAGTATCAAGTAGCAGGTGAAACCTCGCTGGTATCCTTTACTAAAATTCGTGGTATTGAAAACGTTGATTGGTATCTAGGTGTAGTAGTCAATAAAGATAAAGCGTATTCAAGTGTTTCTTCGTTTGGGCAAAAGGCAATTGTATTTTTAATTATTGGTATTTTAGTAATTGTTGCGTCACTGGAATTTTTACTGCGTTATTTGATGCGCCCTATGTATCGTCTCAATGATGCCATTAGAGACATAGCGCAGGGTGAGGGCGATTTAACCTGTCGGTTAAGCGTTGAAAACGATGACGAATTTGGTCAATTGAGCAATTCGTTTAATATTTTTATAGAAAAAATCCAAAATTCAATAATTCAGGTTAAATCTTCAACGCAGTTACTGGAAACGGCAGTTGCTAAATTGGTTACGCAGACAGACTCAACATTAACTAAGTATGACGACCAAAGTGAGCGCACCAACAGTGTGGCGTCGGCAATTAATCAGTTTTCAGCTACCTCAACAGAAATTTCAACCAGTGCCAACAATGCCTCGACGCTTGCCAAAGATGCAGATCAATACTGTGCTAAGAATCAACAGACCCTCATAAACAACGTTTCAAGTATTCATCAACTGTCACAAAATATAGAGCAAGCGCAAGAAACCATAAATAGTTTAGACTCGCATACCGCTAATATAGGAAATGTACTGGCAGTAATAAAAGGGGTGAGTGAGCAAACCAATTTGCTGGCTTTAAATGCGGCGATAGAGGCGGCTCGTGCTGGTGAAGCGGGAAGAGGATTTGCGGTTGTTGCCGATGAAGTAAGGCAACTAGCAAAGCGTACTCAGCAATCAACCCAAGAAATAGAAAACACCGTCATTGAATTACAAAAAGGTTCAAGCTCTGCCGTTGAGCTTATGAAAACCAGTTTAGAAGAAAGTGAAAAAAGTGTTCAGCAAGCGGATGCGGTTGGCGAAGTAATGAAACAAATAATCAGCGCGATAAAGCAAATAACCGACGCCAATCATAGTGTCGCTAATGCTACGGATGAGCAAAATCAAGTGGTTAAGTCATTACATAGCGATATTCACGTTATCAGCGACTTATCGACTCAAGGCCAATCAAACCTAAATCTTACTTTGGAAGAGTGTACCAAACTTAAACATCAATTTAGTGACTTAGAGCGCATGGTTAAAAAATTCAAAGTATGATCAGTAAAAAAAATAAATAAGCCAAGCTAGCTCGATTTAATCACTATTGACAGCATTTATAGCTTTGATAAACAACGCCAAGTATTTTCGTTATTTACCATGATAGCGATTGCCTTGGTGTTAATTACCTATTTAGTAATTGCCAATCATCACGTGTATGCACCAATCCTTACTAATGCGTTAATTGTGGTTAACGTAAGGATTGTAGGGTGTATTATTTATTTTATGAAAACAAAGCAGATTGATGCAATCGCCCTCATCACATTAGTGATTGTATTTGTGATGTGCTTAGCTTTGGTATACACCGGCGGTAAAGAAAACACTGCTTTATATTGGCTAATGTTTTATCCCGTTGCTGTATTTGCCATACTGGTGTGAAGTTTGGCGCATAGTTAAGCAGTGCCATGTTATTGAGCGTATTGTTATGTTGTATGGCCCTGATATGGGGCAAGTTATTTATGGTCAGGTAGAAAAGACCCGTTTTGTTGCTGCATTTTCGCTGGTGTTAGTGTTTTCGTTTATAGGTGAATATTTTCGTCACCGCAGTCATCTAGCAATTGCTGATATCACCTTAGAGCAAAAACAGCATGCTCATACCGTTCAGCTTACCGGAGCGCCTAATCGTCGCTTTATTACCTCACATTTTTTAAAGCTCGCTGCTTCAAGGCCTGATTGAAATACAATCCTACCTGTAAACTTAATCCCACTATTTTCATCCCTGAATTGTAAAATAGGCCAATAAGGCTAATTTATTACCATTGTCATAAAAGCGACTTTTTTACGCAACACGCTTGTCATTTTTAATCTATACACTTTCGCTCATTGAAACTATCTCGTTTTAAATTGTTTTTTTATAAACGAGCTAAAGCGATTAATAAACACTAGCAAATCCGCTAATTAACGAGCAAAGGTGTATACGATGAAAGGCGTTAAACCATTAATTTTAGCTGGTATTGTAGCCGCAAGTGCAGCAGTCCACGCCAATGATTTAAACATGGTAATTGATAAAAGCAGCGAAATTAATAATTTAGCTGCACAATCACAAACAAAAATAGACAAGATTGCAGATTCAATGCAAGGGCGTTTACAGCAATTTAAAACCCTAAATAAAGAAATAGATGGCCTAGCCGTTTATAACGCACAGCTTACCAAACAATTAAATAATCAAATAGAAGAGATGGAATCGCTTAATTTATCGATGGATCAAGTATCGATAATTGAACGCCAAATAACCCCTTTAATGCTTCGTATGATCACTGGGCTTGAACAGTTTGTAGCCTTAGATGTGCCGTTTTTAAAGCAAGAGCGTAAGCAGCGTCTTGAATCATTAAATGCAATGATGGAACGCGCTGATATTTCATCAAGTGAAAAATTTCGTCGTGTCTTAGAAGCTTATCAAGTTGAGGTTGACTACGGACGCACTATTGAAGCGTATACCGCATTGCTTGATGTGGATAATAAAGAACGCGAAGTCGACTTTCTGCGCATTGGACGTTTAGAGCTAATTTACCTTACCCGCGACGGTAAACAAGCAGGTAGTTGGGATCAAAAATCACAGTCTTTTGTTGCACTGCC
Organism: Pseudoalteromonas sp. 2CM28B; assembly: GCF_023161935.1. Lineage (NCBI taxonomy): Bacteria > Pseudomonadati > Pseudomonadota > Gammaproteobacteria > Alteromonadales > Pseudoalteromonadaceae > Pseudoalteromonas > Pseudoalteromonas sp. 2CM28B. The sequence goes on along the minus strand of NZ_JALNTH010000012.1, from coordinate 133,374 downwards.
TGATTCAACCATTAGCCAAATTAATAAAGGGCTTCGCATTGCTCGCAAACAACTAGCCCCAGATATGTTAACACTGCCAATTCATGCTGCAGAATAAGAGGTTTACCATGAAATTATTAACGAAAATGACAAAAATGGCCGTGTTTGCAGCCAGCTTAGGTTTTTCAGGTGCGATGTGTGCCGCTGAACCAATGAACTTAGATGCCTTATTAAAAACGTTAGAGCAGGGTAAATCAGCGCAATCAGAACAAAATAAACAACGCGAACAAGAATTTGCAGCACGTCAAAATGAACAAGTGCAAATGCTTAAAAACACCCAAGCTAAACGAAATCAGATGCTTAGCGAGTCAGAGCGTTTAGAAACGCAGTTTGAAGAAAACGAAATTAAATTGGCTAACCTGACCGATACTTTATCAAAGCGTATGGGTTCATTAAAAGAGCTATTTGGTGTGCTACAACAAGTTGCTGGCGATTCTAGCAATAAGTTTGCAACCTCGGTGGTATCGGCTCAGTTACCTGGGCGTAGTACTTTTATGGACGAATTGGCGCAAAAAATGGGTTCTACCTCAAAGCTTGCGTCTATTGAAGATATCGAAAAGGTTTGGTTTGAGCTACAACGCGAAATGACCGAACAAGGAAAAGTAAGCCGCTTCAATACTGATGTAATTGTTGACGGTGGCAATAAAGTACAAAAAGAAGTGGTACGTGTGGGTGCATTTAACCTTATTAGTGACGGTCAGTACCTAGAGTATACGCCTTCTACCAATACCATTAGCCAGCTTACTCGCCAACCAAGTAGCCGCTTTACTGCCACTGCGGCTGATTTGCAGCAAGCAAACACCGGTGTTGTGCCGTTTGCGCTTGACCCAACTGGTGGTTCAATTTTAGGTTTGTTAGTACAAGCCCCTGATACCAGTGAGCAAGTTCATCAAGGTGGTGCGGTCGGTTACGTTATTTTAGGCGTTGGCTTATTAGCGTTATTAATTGCGTTAGAGCGTTTTGTATCGCTCCTGCTGATGGGTGGAAAAATCCGTCGTCAATTAAAAGACGATACAGCTCGTGATGACAACCCGCTAGGGCGCGTCATGAAAGTGAAAGATCAATACCCAAATGTGGCGTACGACACGCTTGAACTTAAGTTAAGCGAAGCCATTTTACGCGAAATGCCAAAAATCACCCGTAATTTAACGCTTATTAAAATTATCTCTGTGGTAGCGCCACTGCTGGGCTTACTCGGTACGGTAACCGGGATGATCAACACATTCCAAGCTATCACTTTATTCGGTACTGGCGACCCTAAACTAATGGCGGGCGGTATTTCTCAAGCACTAGTGACTACCGTGCTAGGCCTTGTGGTTGCTATCCCTACGGTGTTTTTATACACCTTATTGAATACCCGCTCGAAAGGTTTACTACTTATTTTACAAGAACAAAGTGCAGGTATTATTGCCGAGCGAAGCGAGAAAGGAGCCTAAACCATGGTGCTATTGATTGATTCAATCAATGCTATCCGTGATTTTCTCGACACGGGTGGCCAAGTGCTTTTGGTCATTGCCGTGTTAATTTTCGCGATGTGGTTATTGATACTCGAGCGATTTATGTACTTTTTTAATGGCTATCGTTACTACAAAAAAGACGTTAAAAAAACGTGGAAAACGCGCAGTGAACGCAACAGCTGGAACGCAGAGCAAATACGCCAGGCCATGGTGTCACGCGCCAGTATGCGATTAAACGCAAATTTACCGCTGATTAATGTAATGGTAGCGCTGTGTCCACTATTAGGATTGCTTGGCACAGTTACAGGCATGATTGAAGTCTTCGATGTAATGGCTATTACAGGTACAGGCAGCGCACGCTCTATGGCATCGGGAGTGTCAAAAGCAACCATACCGACAATGGCAGGAATGGTCGGTGCGTTATCTGGGGTGTTTGCCTCAACCTATTTACAGCGTAAAGCAAAGCGTGAAGTTGAATTGTTGCAAGACACTATGGTGTTGGACCACTAAATAATTATTGAAAAGCGGTGAACATAATCACCGCTTGTTCTAGGAGAAGTAAAATGAGAGCCCCATTAGGTAATTTATTCCAAGAAGACGAAGCAGAAGAAATAAACATGACCCCTATGCTGGATGTTGTATTTATTATGCTTATTTTCTTTATCGTGACAGCCTCGTTTGTTAAAGAAGCGGGTATTGATGTAAACCGTCCAGAAGCGGCAACCGCAGTTAAAAAAGAGCGGGCTAACATATTAGTGGCCATTTCAGATCAAGGCGAAATTTGGATCAATAAACGTCAAATAGATGTACGTGCTGTACAAGCCAACATTGAGCGCTTAAAAGCGGAAAATCCACAAGGCAGTGTAGTTATTCAGGCCGATAAAAAAGCCACCACAGAAACCTTGATAAAAGTCATGGATGCCTCGCGTGCAGCGGGTGTATTTGATGTTTCAATAGCGGCTCAAGAAGGGTAACGAGTGATGCGTTATGTACTTGCGTTAATTATAGCGGGTGTGGTGACCTTTATGCTGTTTTTAGGTATGCAGGCATTGATCACCGGTGGTGAAGGCGCCATGACGGAGCCTGCAAAAGGGAATGTGTTAGATTTTGTCCGTTTGAAAAAAGAAGAAACAGTACAAAAAAAGGAGCGTAAACCACAAAAGCCACCAACACCTAAAGAGCCACCACCGCCAATGGAATCGCCACAAATGCAAAGTAGCGATAACAACGCTGCTAGCAACAACTTTGATTTTGCTGCCAATGTTGATGCTGATGTAAATCTAGCGGGTGGATTAGCGTTAGAAACCAGTGACGGTGAGTATTTACCCATAGTAAAAGTGGCACCGGTATACCCAAGACGTGCGTTATCGCGTGGTATTGAAGGCTATGTCATTGTTGAATTTACAGTGACCAAGCAAGGCACAGTGAAAGAGCCACAAGTTATTAAAGCCGAGCCAGAGTCATTGTTTGACAGAGCAGCGATGGATGCAGCCCTTAAATTTAAATATAAACCGCGCGTGGTTAATGGTGAAGCCGTTGAAGTAGCCGGTGTGCAAAATAAAATTTCTTTCCAAATTAATGGTTAATTCTGTTAATTAAGCAAAGAGTGAACGTGAGGCAATTATGAAATTAAAACTAACAACCAAGCTATTAAAGCTGAGTATATTGTGCACTGTTGCAATCAGTGCCAGTGTTGTTACACCAAGTGCATTAAGTGTACTTCCGGGTGTAAATTTGGCGACAGTACAGGCCGCTGAACAGCAAAAAACAACACGAGTACCCGCACTGCGTGAAAAAGTATACAGCCAATTAGCTCGCGCCCAAAAACTTGCGGATGATGGCGACAGTAAAGCGGGCTTGGCTGCGCTTGACAGCATACAAGCGCGCTCATCAAGTATGAATTCTTATGAAATTGCGATGATGCATAACTTTTATGGGTTTATTTATTACAATGAAAACGACCTTGTAAAAGCGATTGCTTCATTTGAAAAAGTGATTGGCGAAGATGGCATTCCAGAAGCGCTTCGTTTGAGCACGACATTTAGCCTTGCTCAGCTTGCTATGGCTAACAGTGACTATAAAAAGGTGATTGCATTTTTAGATAAATGGGATGCCATTAATACTAAGCCTAAAACCGACGCCTATTATTTATTAAGAGCGCAAACCTACTATCAATTAAAAGACTATGAGCAAGGCCTGAGTTACATTACCCAAGCCATTAACTTAAGTGATAGCGAAGGCAAAGTACCAAAAGAAAACTGGCTGGTACTGCAACGTGCTATGTATTACTCACTTAACCAAACGGATAAAGTAGTCAGCGTACTTGAGCGTATGGTAAAGCTATACAACAAACCTGAGTATTGGGTTCAATTAGCCGGTATGTACGGTGAAACTGGGCAAGAAAAACAGCAGCTTAGTATTTTAGAAGCGGCTTACCAGCAAGGATTTTTAACCTCTAAATCTGACCTAAGACAGCTTGCACAGGTATATTTATATAATCAGCTTGCTTATAAAGCAGCCAGTGTAATGAGTAAGGCAATAGAGCAGGGCATTGCTGAACCAACAGCTAAAAATTATGCCTTTGTAGCCGAGGCCATGATACAAGCTAAAGAAGATGCTAAGTCGATTAGTTACTTTACCAAAGCTGCAGAGCGCTCAGAGCATGGTAAATACGATCAGCGCTTGGCTGAAGTGTATGTAAATACAGAGCAGTATGACGAAGCTGCCGATGCAGCGCGAATGGCACTGGATAAAGGCGGCCTTGATTTTGAATCAAATGCGTTTGTTGCTTTGGGAATGGCACAATACAATTTACAAAATTTTGATGCGTCTATTCTTGCGTTTGAACAAGCTGAAAAGCACAAAAAATCGCAACGTTTAGCCCAGCAATGGATCAAATATGTAAAACGCGAAAAAGTGCATGCGCAAACATTAAAAACAGCACTGCTTTAATTTTTATAGTGTGATTATTAGCTCTTAATTGACGCACTAAAAACCATTTCATAATTGCACTACTCAAACCACACTAACATTCGGTTAGTGTGGTTTTTTACTTGCCTTTTAAAAGCAACCAATTGATTTTTAATTAATTAACATTGTCATTTTATGTTTATTAAAGTGTAACTTCATTGTCATATCACTCCCGTATTGTACTTCGTATTCGATAACTCAAGTGACCTTAATGCATGAGTATCGTGCCTTAAAGTGACTTAAGTTATTACTTAAAGCGCTAACACAATAATTAAATACTTTTACGGAGTGAACAATGAAATTATCTGGCTTATTCAAAATCAGCTTAGTGGCTACAGCAATAACACTGGCTGGTTGTGGTGGTGGAGATATTAACGTTACACCTACAACAGTTGATAATAGTGTAGACAATTCAGTGACTAACCCTGGTGGTGATAATGGTGGCGATACAATAAGTTGCGCCACATACACATTAGATGGAGCTACATTTACAGGTGAAGCAGAAGGCGTAAACTGTTTATACAGCCAAGCATTTGCAAGTAATGCAAAAGAAATTACTAGCTCTTTTGTTATCCCTGCGCTAGACGATGGCGGTGCCCATGTATTTGAAGGTGCTTTATTTATAGGTGACGATGTAGACACATCTACAGGCGCTACTATTGATGTTAATGGCCCAACACTGTCTATTGAAGCAGGCGTTACCATTGCGTTTACCAAGCCTGAGAGTTTTATTCGTATTGCACGCGGTGCAAATATTGAAGCAATTGGTGAAGTAGATAAGCCAATTATTTTCACAAGTATTAAAGAAGTTGATGGTGATGATTCAACAACCGCTCAAATTGGGGATTGGGGTGGTGTTCAGGTAAATGGACGTGGCCATTCTATTCGTTGTACAGCGACTGCTGCGGCACAAGACATGTGTAACCACTCAGCTGAAGGTATTGTTTCGTATTATGGTGGTAATGACCCGCAAGATAGTAGCGGTATATTAAAGCATATTGTTATTAAGTATGCAGGATTTGGCGTTGAAGGTGATGAGCTAAATGGTTTAACACTAAATGCTGTTGGCTCAGGCACAACAATTGATTATGTTCATGTGCATAATGGTTTTGATGATGGTATAGAGCTCTTTGGTGGTAGCGTTAATCTTAAACATATTGTTGTTACTGATACTGGTGATGACGGTATTGACTGGGATGAGGGTTGGAAAGGTTACGGACAGTACATTCTTGTACGTTCAAATGAATATGGAAATCATGGATTTGAAACAGATGGCGCAAAAGTAGATCCATTATCTGCAGACGCACAAGATTTAGTAACGACTGTTTCTAACCCAACTATTGCTAATGCAACCGTTGTTACTACTGGTGATCAAGGTGCTGAAGGGCGTCGTACTGGTGCCGGTATGGAAATGAAAGAATGGGGTAAAGCGCAATTAGCTAATATGTTGTTTGTAAACTCATCATCTGTAGATGGTGCTGGCTGTTTTGATTTATATAATGAAAAAGATAAATCAGGAGATGCTGGTGTGCATGCCAATGCAAACAACGGGGATATCGCATTTATGAGTTCAATATTTGCGTGTGGTAAGAATTTTGAAGACGTAAATACTCCTTTAACTGGCGCATTAGCAAGCTTTGATATAAATACCTGGTTTACTGGTGGCGAAAATAACCAGCTGATTGGTTTTGCTGATTTTGCAAATGTACTTGGTGCTGATGGTGTTTCAACAGCAGCAACTATTACTGATTCACAAGGTACTGCGGTATCTACAACGGCTAAAGACATGAGTGAAGTTGACTCTTTCTTTACTAACGCAGGCTACATTGGTGCACTTAAAGAAGGTGAATCAAGTGAGTGGGCTGATTTTGTAGCCGCATCTTTACAACGCGCTAGTAATTAATCTAGACCGGCTCTAATTATAAGGCGCTTTTGCGCCTTTTTTAAGGGAATTTTAGGTTTAGAGGATATAAATATGAAACATCAAAAGCAGTTTAAAACTAATCTAATAACGTTATCTCTGCTCTCCTTTTTTTCTTCATTTAATTCTTTTGCTGAACAGGCACAAGAAATAATAAATGAAGAAGCGATAGAAGAAGTTGTTGCAACAGGTACGCGCCTTAAAGGCAGTGCTAGTGCCGTAATTGATGAACGTAAAAACCAGGCATTTGTCGCTGATATAATGGGTTCAGAGCAAATATCTAGAACAGGTGATAGCGATGCCGCTTCAGCACTTCGTCGTGTTACAGGCTTATCATTAGTTAACGATAAGTTTATTTATGTACGCGGGTTAGGCGAGCGTTACTCAAGCGTGCGTTTAAATGGCGCAGTTGTTCCAAGCCCAGATCTGACCCGAAATGTAATTCCACTTGATATCTTCCCATCAAGTATTATTGAATCTTTAGCTGTTCAAAAAGCCTATTCGCCTAATATGCCTGCGGCTTTTGGTGGTGGTGACGTTAATATCAGGACGAAAAGCATTCCAAGTGATACTTTATTTAAAGTTGAGATTGGTGCTAGCTATAAAGATACAAACGATGAAGGCTATACATACAATGGCGGCAGTGATGACTGGTTAGGTAAAGATGATGGTACACGCGCATTACCTGGAGCCGTTAAAACGGCGCTAAATACCTATATCAATGGCTTGTCTGATATCTCATATAGAAATATAAGAGACGTCGAGTCAAGACGTCAGGGGGCGGATATTGGTCAAGCAGCTGCAATAGACTTAAATAAAAGTTTATCAAAAGCACTACCAAGAGATTTTGGCTTAGAAAAAGAAAGCTTAAACCCTGATGCAGGCATTAAAGCTGTGTATGGTGACCGATTTGATAACTTATTTGGCTTAGATGGCTCTTTTGGTTTCTTAGCGTCAGTTGCTTATGAAAATGAGTGGTCTAATGCAGAGAAGTTTAGCGCAGTACTTTCTTCTGTTGACGCATCTGAATCTGAATGTTCAAAAGATGACTTTACTTGTTACTCTGCCACAGAGAAAGAAGTATCAACAAAGCATAATATAAAATTAAATAGCTCTGTAAATTTAGGTTATAAAATTGGCGGCCATGATTTAACAGCCACCTATATGATGCTACGAGATACTGAAGATGAAGCTGCTGTTGCGCTTTACCAAGAGCCTTCAAAGTCATTAAGCATTGATGCTGGGCAATTACAGCGAAGCCACTTAACCTCTTTTGAGGAACGGGAACTTGAAATATTTCAACTTCGTGGAATGCATAATTTAGAGTGGAGTTTTCTTGAGGGTGTTGGTGTAGATTGGCAGTATACTGATTCAACAGCGACGACGAGTATACCTGGCGAGCTTGAAGTAACGGTGCGTGATGAGTACGCCGATGGCGAATATCAACGTACTTTTTATAATGGTAGTTTAGGTGGTAACCCTTACTTGTATCGATTTGTTGAGCTAGAAGACGATGTAGAAAACTGGGGCGTTAATGTTAACAAAGTTTTTTACTTTGATAACGCCGAAGTTGAAATTGCGGGCGGCGGCTATTTTGTTGAAAAAACGCGTGATTACCGTACAGACTTTTTCAACTATCGCTTTAGCCAAACACAGTCTTTAGATTTAGCACAAAGTGAAGAAGAGGCGCTGTCAATTGGTAGTTTCTTTGCAAATGATGCAGTGATCGATTCAACGGATGTCGAGTTATTGTTTCAAGAACCGACAGCCGATGATTACTTAGCAGCGCAAATGATTGATGCTTATTATGGCTCTTTTGATATTACTTTTGCTCAAGATTGGCGTTTAAGTGGTGGTGTGCGTTACGAGGACTTCCGCCAAGTTGCCCTTGCTTTTTCTCGCTCAGCATTTGATCCTGCTTTATTGGCAGATAAATTAAGTGCAGATGCGATAAAACAAGCAAGTGTGATGGAAGATGAGTATTTTACTTCATTATCTATGACTTATAGTCAGCAGTCGTACCAAGTTCGTTTTGGTTATGGCAGCACGGTTGTACGCCCTGATTTGCGAGAGCTAAGCCCTGTTCAATTCCAAGATCCGCTAACCGGTTATCGAACGCTTGGTAATCCATTCTTAGAATCTAGCTACTTAGATAACTTTGATGCACGTATCGAGTTTTATATGGACAATGGTGATAACTACTCAGTTGGCGCATTCTATAAAGATATTGATAACCCAATCGAAGCACTATTAACAGAAAGTGACGGCCGTTTTACTCTTCAGTTTGACAATGCAGATACAGCCTATGTTTACGGTATTGAGGCTGAATGGTTAACGGAGTTGCACAGTGATTTATTAGGAGGTGCTTTTTTTACTTCTGGTAATTTAACGGTTAGTGATTCAGAAGTTGAAATTGCAGAAGAACAGCGCGCCGATCTTACGAATCTAAAGCGACGTATGACTGGCCACTCAAAGTATGTTGCCAACTTACAATTGAATTACGATTCGCATGATGGCATGCATCAAGCTTCAGTTATTTATAATGTATTTGGTGACCGTATTTTAGCTGCGGGTGTTAACAACTTTGATGACGCTTACGAACAACCTTTAAACTCGTTAGACATGGTTTATAGTTACTACCCAACGTTTAATACCACATTAACACTTAAAGTGAAAAATATGTTGGGACAAAACTTTGAAGTAGAACAAAATGATGTGTTAATTCGTTCTCAAGAAACGCCTAGAGAACTGAGCGTCAGCTTTAGCTACGAGTTTTAAGTAAAAGCCCAAGGATAGGATTTATAACAACGCCTAACTACTTATTAGCCCTGTATTTTGTACAGGGCTTTTTTATGTGTATGAAAAATATTTGAGTTACAGTTTATTGACTAGTTTTAGTGTGCTGGTGGTGTTAGCTTAAGGCTGTAAAAATTAAATCTCACGCAATGAATTTTTAATTTTTAATGTATAGGCTCCTTTTATGAATCAAACAGTGGAACAAACAATGAAAAAAGTAGGATTAGTCGGATGGCGCGGCATGGTAGGCTCGGTGTTACTCGAGCGAATGGAACAACAACATGATTTTGCACATATCGACACCACCTTTTTCACCACCTCACAAGCAGGTCAGCTTGGCCCTGAGTTAGCGGGTGCAGCTAAACCGCTTTTAGATGCCAGCGATATTTCTGAGCTTGCAAAAATGGACATTATTGTTACCTGTCAGGGTGGCGATTATACCAATGCGGTGTATCCAAAATTACGTGAATCAGGTTGGGATGGCTATTGGATAGATGCAGCCTCTGCACTGCGTATGAGTGACGACAGTATTATCGTACTTGACCCCGTTAACAAAGATGTCATTGAACAAGGGCTAGAGCAAGGCGTTAAAACCTTTGTAGGTGGTAACTGCACAGTTTCACTTATGCTACTAGCGCTGGGTGGTTTATTTGAGCAAGACCTAATCGAATGGGTAAGCCCAATGACCTACCAAGCAGCATCGGGCGCCGGTGCACGCAATATGAAAGAACTCATAGCTCAAATGGGGGCTATTCATGCAAGTGTTTCACAGCAACTAGATAACCCAAGTTCAGCTATTTTAGAAATTGATAAAATAGTCAGCGAAAAAATGGCATCAAGCGATTTGCCACAAGACCAGTTTGGTGTGCCACTGGCGGGTAGCTTAATCCCATGGATTGATGTGCCTATGCCAAACGGTCAATCAAAAGAAGAGTGGAAAGCGCAAGTTGAAGCCAACAAAATCTTAGGCTCATCTAAACAACCTGTGCCTATTGATGGTTTATGTGTACGCATTGGTGCAATGCGTTGTCATAGCCAAGCGATGACCATTAAATTACGTGAAGACATTAGTGTAGAAAAAATAGAAGAAATTTTAGCCTCGCACAATGAGTGGGTTAAAGTTATTCCTAATCAGCGTGATATTACCAGTACCGACTTAACTCCAGTTAAAGTAACCGGTACGCTGAGTATTCCTGTTGGCCGTATTCGTAAACTCGCTATGGGGCCAAAATACATTAGCGCCTTTACCGTGGGCGATCAGCTTTTATGGGGTGCAGCGGAGCCACTTCGCCGGATGTTACGAATTATTGTAGACGGTGAGTAATTTCCTAGCCCATCAAGTTAAAGGGTTAGCTAATTGCTAACCTTTTTATTGCCTCTTCGAAACATTCTCATATTATTTCTTGCTCAACCCCTTTAGCCACACTATATTCTTAAGAGTGTTTTTAGAGGTTAACTTCATGAATATATCAAAAAATTAAAGCTCTCCTTTGCATCTGCAATTGCCTTGCGGTTATTAATTATAGCTGCTCTAGTTATTTCCCAAACACAGCTTGATAAATTGCGCACTATGTCATCTATGGTATTTAAAGGCATGGAACGCAGTATAGAAACCACTAATAAAACTGTCGAGCTTGCGCATTCGGCGCAGCAACAATTTAGTGAGATCACGGCATCTATCGTTCATATTAGCGATTTAAATACGCAAATAGCCACCGCTGCTTAAGAGCAACAACATGTAGCTGAAAATATAAACCGCAATGTTACTGAAATTAAAAATGCGGCTGATGAGGTGAGTGATATTGCCGTGAGCACCAGTGAAAACGGCAACGAAATGAATCGCCTTTCGTCAATTTTAACGGGATTGGTGGGTAAATTTAAAGTGTAAGGGCAAGCAAATGCATGCCCTTTTTATCCCTGCTACCTATTTTTAAGTAGCTCTTTTAATTCTGCTAGTTGTGCTTTTAATTCGTTTACTTGGCCTTGGGTGGCAGGGAGTGAGTCTATATCGGCTTGCTCTTCTCGTGCATTGCGATGCTCTTCACTCATCACTTCTAAAATAGCGCCAACCATCATATTTAAAAACACAAATGCAGTTAAAAAGATAAAGGTTAGGTAAAAAATCCAACTTAATTTGTACACGGCCATGGTTTCGTACATGACGTCAGTCCAATCTTCAAAGGTGGCTATTCTAAACAGGGTGAGCATAGAAATAGACACATCGCCCCAAAGTACCGGATTTATATCAGCAAACAACATACTGCCAGTGGCGGCATAAATATAAAATATAACGAACATGAGTAGTGCTATGTAGCCCATTTGAGGTATTGCTTTTATTAGCGAATTTACTAATAAGCGCAGTTCTGGGATCATTGAGACTAATCGTAACACGCGGAAAATACGCAGCAGTCGAGCAATAAAAATAGTAGAGCCTGCCGCGGGGTATAAACTTCCGATCACGATAATGAAGTCAAAAATGTTCCAACCTTTGGAAAAAAAGTTCTTGATACCTTTGCTGGCAATATAGCGAATAATCAGTTCAATTAAGAAAAACACCGTTATGCCTATATCCATCCAATGTAGAACGAGTTCAGCGGTTGGGTGCAATGAATAAGTATGTGCGCCCACGGTCAATGCAGAAACAACAATAACTGCAATAACAAATGATTGAAATAGTTTACTTTTATCGATACGCTGGAACAGCTCTTGTAACTGCGACAACATCATAACGTGCCCTTAACGGTTATAAATACAAAACCAGTGCAATATACAGCAAAAATAACGAAAATCAGTAGTTTTCCCGTTAAAATAGTAGGAATTTTGAATGTTAAATAATAAGTTAAAATATATATTTTCGTTATCCGTATTATTGGTGTTAGCGGGATGTAGCAGCGATAGCCGCTACCATGAAATTCAATCAGCGCGGTTGGGTGAATGCAGCTACATGGCAGATAAGGAATACCATGAGTGTGTTAAACAGCAGCAAGACAGTTACAAAGAATTTAAAGAACAACAAGCTCGCGAGCAACAATAAACGATGACCAAAACCCAAAAGCAGCTAGATAAACGTATTCGTCAGCAATTAACGCTCGCTTGTGAGCAAATAAAAGATACTGTGCAGGACTTTAGCTTTCTTACCCATTCAGCAGACTTAAACAATTTACCTTCTAAGTTTAAAGTAAGTTGTTATTTTATTGATGATATTGCACTAGAGCAGGCTAAACAAAAAAATCAGTTTGATTACATTGAGCAGCTTATTTGTAATGCGTTAGCCAGCTTGAACATACACATTAAAGCCAATGCCATTTCATTTTCTAAGCAGCCATAATGTGTACGATGGGTTTTGTTTATTCTTCACATTAGCTTGAATTAGGCATTTATAGAGCCTTTAAAAGCTTTAATATGGAGTGATTTTATTAAGCAGGCTATAATCCCCAAAAATAGCAAAAGAGATTATATATGGCTGTTCCAACACGTTCACAAATAACACCCGGCACTGAGGTTAATATTGTGCTTAAACAAGATCAACGCAGTGGTACTTTAACCAATGGTATAGTGTTGCGTTTATTAACTAAGTCACCTAATCATCCGCACGGTATTAAAGTACAGTTAGAAGATGGTCAAGTAGGTCGGGTAAAAGAGATCATTGCATGAGCGATTTAACCTTAACTGATTTTTGGCGATTGGTAACGGTAAATGACAGAACCGCAGAGCCTGAGTCTGTATGCCAATCCCTTAAGGCTGCATTGAGTGATTTATCCGACGAGCAGCTAATTGAATTTGATAAACAGTTTAGTATTTGTATGCGCCAAAGTTATACTTGGGATTTATTTGGTGCGGCGTTTGTAATGGCTGGTTGTAATGATGAATATGGTTTTTCTGAATTTCGTTGTTGGCTCATTTCTCGGGGGGAAGCGGTATTTAAAGCCGCACTAGAAAACCCAGATAGTCTAGCTCAGTGCACACCACTTTATTTTTTAAACGAGCAACCTTACCCGTACTTAGATGAGTATGACCTAATTGCAGGTTTGTTATATGAAGAACGTAATGACGATGAGTTACCGTTTATCCCATCAGGGCTTGAGCAACCTAAAGGTAAGCGCTTTAAAGACAAGCCTAAGTTTTTAAAACAAAATTACCCGCAATTATTTGCTAAGTATTGGCAGTAATCGCCCACTTTTGACTATGAATGCATTACTTTGGGTTAGGGGTAATGCATTTTACGTTGCTTAGATTTTGATCCAGCTTGCGCTATTATTCACATCCTCTTATTTCACTAACTAAACTGTTTTAAAATGTAATCGTATTTGCTGTGAGCTACGTATTTTTAAATACAGTTTAAAGACGTGTTTATGGTATAACGACTTCACATCTTTTATAGTAAATCTCTGTTATAGTTGGAAATAGCTAAGCATAGTCACAGTGCTTGATCATATTTGATACACGAGGATAGAGCCTATAATGAAATTTTTCACCCTGGTTTTACTTATCATAAGCCTTTTTAGCTGTTATGCAGTGGCAGGCCCAAGTAATAAAACTCGCTTTATTCCGCTGTTACAAACTAAGCTGGGTAATTACGAAGTGACCTCCAGTAATTCTGGGTTATGTACTAATAGCCGATTACAATTTAATAACCCTGAAGATCCTGGGCAAGGTTTTAGCTTAGGCAAAGAGATTTTGTTTAACTCCTTACACAATGGTACTCGTACCATTGAAAAACCAAATTATTGTTTTATTACCAGCTCGCTAAAATATAAAACAGATGGCCTAGAAAATAGCTTACGTATGAGCCGCTGTGATAATCCTATCCATGAAGGAACGATTAAACAAAGCATTACTTTTTTAACCAGCAATACGCTTAAATACACATTGGACAATCCAAGTGTAGAATGTGAATTTATTAAAGTTGCCGACTAACACTGTATTTTTGGAATATCACGCCAACGAGTCGTGTATTGCGGCGATAAAAAAGCCCTGTTCATATGCCAATGATCATTTAATTGGCTGCTCGCCACGCTAAGCATTCCTTTACCGTATCTATGATTAATAGCATCTAAACAGTTCATTAACTGCGGGTTATCGGTTTGCTTATCAAATAAATGATGTTGTTGAAACTGCTGTGGGCTGAGCTCTAATGCGCCCACACCACATTTATAAAATCGAATTCCCGGTTGATATATTTGCTCAAAACTCTTTGATACCGCATTGGCCATAACGCGGGTATCGTTAGTGGGCGGATCAAATTGATACATAACTGACTTTTTATAAAAGGCGTGTTCATGTGATGAGCTGGCAGCAAAAATATAAATACGATGAGTTAGCGACTGTTGAGCTCTTAATTTTTGTGCAACTACACTAGCATGATTTATTAGGGCGGTTTTAACTGCATCGGGGTCGCAAAGTCGCTGACCAAAACTACGTGTTGAAAAAATAGCTTGTTTATCTTGGCGTACATCATCCCAGTTTAAACAGGTAATGCCGTTGAGCTCGTTAATTGTGCGCTCAAGCACCACACTAAATTGGCGACGAATAGTTTTTGGGCTTTGCTCAGCCAGTTGCCACGCGGTATGAATGTCCATGAGAGCCAGCTTTTTAGCTAAACGTTTGCCCACCCCCCAAACATCTTGGCATTGCATTCGTTGTAAAATAGTGCGGCGACTTACTTCATCGTCAATCACTGCAACACCATTAAAGCCAGTTAGTTTTTTAGCTGCATGGTTAGCGGCTTTGGCTAAGGTCGGTGTTGGGCCAAAGCCAACCCCAACAGGGAGTTTGGTTTCGCGCCATACAGTACGCCTAATTAGTTGCCCGTATGCTTGCCAATCGTTAATTAAAGGTTGATAACCATTAAAGTGTAAAAACGATTCATCGATACTGTAAACATGCTGGGTGTCACAAAAGCGGCCAATTACACTCATCATCCGGTCGCTTAAATTAGCGTACAGTTCATAGTTACTAGAGCGTACAACCACATTGTTTTGTTCTAGTAACTGCTTAACTTTAAAGTAAGGGCCAAATTTAGGAATATTAAGCTTACGCGCAATTGGGCAGACCGCACACACACAGCCGTCGTTATTGGTAAGCACCACTACCGGCTTTGAGCGAATGGCGGGATCAAATACCTTTTCAGCACTGGCGTAAAAAGCAACGGCATCAACTAAGGCATACATGAAAGTAACTCAGGGCTTTGGCGATGCAGCCTAATAGAGCGAGTTACCACACCTTCAAGCTGAAACTCATCTGACTCAGTTAATTGCACCGGCTTATAAGCAGAAGAGGCTGATAGCAAGCGTGCATTGGTCTTATCAAGCAGCTTACACACAAATAAACCATTTAAGTTAGCCACAATAACATCGCCATCTTTTGGCATTTCAGCCCGGTCAACCAACAGTAAGTCGCCCTCAAAAATACCAATTTCTTGCATAGAGCACCCAGACGCTATCCCAATAAACGTGGCATCAGGGTGCTTTATTAATAACTCATCAAGTGAAACGCCAAGCTCTGTATATTGTGCTGCAGGTGACTCAAATCCGCATACACCGGCCTCTATATAAATGGGAATAACAAACATAACACAACCTAAAACGAATATACTGTATAAGTGTACAGTATATTCGTTTTATATAAGTTATGCCAAGTAATGGATCTGCGATCAATCCATATTTTTGATCATTTGCTGAGCTGTATCTAAGAAGTCATTGATTTGCTGTGGGTTTAAGTTTTTACACATTTGCGCATTTACATACTGCTCAGCGTTTAATAATTTGTTGTAAAGCGTGCACCCTTGTGCGGTAAACGACAGAATAAAACAACGCTTGTCATGCTCACTGGCATTTTTATGAATTAAGTTTAGCGCGAGCAGTTCTTTCACTAATCGTGCTATTTGGGCTTTGTCGCGTTGGGTTTGATTCACAATATCGTTAGCAGTGCACTGAGGTGTCGCTGCAATAATATGCAGACAACGTACATGCATCGCGTTTAATCCAAGCTCACCTGCATTAATGGCTTCGCGTATGGTAACGCGATAACTTTGCATTAAAGCAAATAATGTATTGGCCAATGAAGAGTTCATAATAAATCCATAATAGTTGACAAAGTCAATTAAGTCACTATAGTTGATTTTATCAACCAATGGGGCGTTGTGCAATTCATCATTTTAGTGAGGTAAATTTACATGGGTAAAAAAGTACGCAAAGCAACCGTATTAAGCACAAAGCAAATAACCCCCCATTTACAACGCATTATTGTCGGCTCATATGAGTTTAACGACCTGAGTGAGCAATACATTGGTAACTACGTTAAGGTGCTTATTCCACAAAATGGCCGCGTTGACTTTAATATTAAAACTACGTGTATGCGTTCATACACTATAAGGCATGTTGATGAGCACACTGGTGCACTTACCCTCGACTTTGTGATAAATATGCACCAAGGCCCAGCCACTAATTGGGCTAAAGAAGCAAAAGTAGGCGATGAAGTGGGTATAGCAGGGCCAGGCCCTAAAAAGTTGGATAACTATGATCATTCATATTACCTATTACTTGGCGATTTAACTTCGGTTAATGCAATTAAAGGCTATGTGCAACAATTGCCTATAAACGCAAAAATTGACGCGATTATTCATGCACCAACAAAAGATGATGTGATTAGCTTAGACTCCTCGCGTGATATAACTTGGTTAATAACAAATAACCCCGATACAGATATGATAAACGCATTAAAATCGCTACCACTTAGTGAGCAACAACCTATTGTATTTATGGCACTTGAAGCCGGATTAGTCCGTAAAGCAAAAACCATATTAACTGATGAATTAGCTATACCGCGCAGTCAAATTGTTGCATCGGGCTATTGGAAAAAAGGGCTTGATTCAGAGGCGTATAAACTAAAGCGTCAACACGCTGCTGCTAAAAATAGCTAACTTAATTGTTGTTCAGTCACATCGCTATTTAGCTTTTAAAAGGCAAGGCGCCTTGAATTGACTGTAATGTCCCCCAATCTCTTACCGTAGACTCATTATTTATGGTTAACGCGCCATAAATCGCTATTTAATTTGGAGGTGCTACTTTGTTATCAACCATTCCTTTTTCGTTATTAGAACTGGCGCCTATGCCTAAAGGTGCCACTGTGAGTGACACCTTAAATAAAAGTACAGCCTATGCGCAAAAAGCTGAGGAACTCGGTTTTAATCGTTTTTGGTTAGCCGAGCATCATAATATGCCTGGGATTGTTTGTGCGGCTACTTCAATTTTGGTGGGGCACATAGCCGGTCACACTAAAAAAATACGCGTAGGGTCGGGTGGAATTATGTTACCTAATCACGCTCCTTTAGTTGTTGCTGAGCAATTTGGCACCTTAGAAAGTTTATACCCAGGTCGAATTGATTTAGGGTTAGGGCGCGCCCCAGGTAGCGATCCTGTGACAAGTCGTGCATTAAATAACGATATCAGCCGTGCTGAAAACTTTCCTAATGAAGTGAGCGAGTTACAAACATTATTGGGCCCTTATGAGGGAACTAAGCGCGTGCGAGCAATACCTGGTGAAAACACCAATGTTCCCATTTGGCTTTTAGGTTCAAGTTTATTTAGTGCGCAATTAGCTGCACAAAAAGGATTACCCTATGTATTTGCGGGGCACTTTGCACCGCGTTTTGTGCATGATGCAGTAGCCTTGTATAAACGAGAATTTAAACCATCAAGTGTATTAGCTAAGCCTTATGTCATGTTGGCATTACCTTTAGTGGCTGCCGATACAGATGAAGAAGCACAGTACTTATCAACTACATCTAAGCAGCGAGTGTTATCGTTAATTAGAGGCGACGAGTTGTGGTTAAAACCCCCAGTAGAAACAATGGAAGGTTTGTGGAGCGAACAAGAGCGCGCTCATGTTGAGAGCTTTTTAGGGTTAAGTGTTACCGGTGGGCCAGCCAGTATTAAACACAAGTTAGAAATGATCGTAAATCAATTAGGGGTCGATGAGCTTATATTCACCAATGACTTATTTGATAATGAAAAACGCCATAAGGCGCTTGAAATTTTAATGCAAATAAAACACGGATAAGCAATTGGTTAAGCAAGCGTACACTCAACGCTTGTTATGCTATTAAACAGATTAAAGTTGATTACGTCGGGGCCATTTTACATTATTTTAAAAAGTGGCAATGAAAAAGCTTGTTCTGTTTTTTCAATAGAACTGATTTAAACAATCAATTTTAATTATGAATATTGAGCGATTATTATAAGGGTATGCAACACAATTCAGCTAAATAAATAGGAAGGTAAAGCGTGAAATCTCAAAACAGTACGACACCCCATTCATGCAACGACTCAGTGCAGCCAAAAGTAGCGCTGATAGCAGAAGGTGGCGGACAACGAGGGATATTTACCGCGGGTGTACTCGATGCTTGGTTGGAGCAAGAGTATGATCCATTTGACTTGTTTATTGGCACATCTGCAGGCTCTCAAAACTTAACGAGCTATTTGGCACGTCAAAAAGGCTATGCTAAACGCCTGATCAGAGGCCTTTCGCGTCATAAACGTTTTTTTCAATTAGGTCGCGGCCTAATGGGCAAACATATTGTTGACCTAGATTGGTACTTTGATAAAACTACCGAAGTGAACAGAGCGCTTGATTTTAAAACCGCAAAAGCCAGTTTAGGTGACCGTGAGCTATTAATTACCGCAACTAATGCCCGTGATCGCAAACCTTATTTTTTATCCCCAACAGGGGAAGGCCAACAATGGCGAGAGCTATTAAAAGCGTCAAGTGCACTGCCATTTTTATATAAGCAAGGTGTAAAATTGACGCCGTGGTTAAATGCATTAGCCGCAAATGAATTAGGTAAAACCGAGATACAGTCAGAGTCTGATTTTTACTTAGACGGTGGCCTTGCCGCACCGCTTCCTGTACGCGAAGCCTATAATCGTGGCGCACGCAAAATTGTGGTTATACGCACCGTTGATGAAGCTTTTCAGGCTCAATCAGCATGGATAAGTAAATTAAAATCATTTGTTGAAGTATCTGGCTATTGCCCAAAAACAATAGATTACTTATTACAACATGAGCAAGCCTACGAAGATGAGTTAGCATTTATTGCTAACCCACCAAAAGATGTAGAAATAATCCAAATTTTTGCAAATCAAAAGCTTTATAGTAAGTTATTAGGCAGCTCAAATGATGACTTACGATTTGACTATAAACTTGGTTTAGCAGCAGGCCATAACTACTTAAAAAACCATCACCCAGCTCAGGATGATTATAAACACAGCTACATAGCGTAGCTGTATATTAACGCTTAAACTTAAATTACCACTTAAGTTTAAGCGTTGGTAAAATACCTCGGAAAATTAAAACTATGCTTTTTTTAAACTTATCGATGGCTTTTTATTGCTAATCGTCGCCCCTAATAAAATAAGTACTAAAGCTATAAATACTGACCAACTAAAGGGAGCCTGCGAGGCGAGTATTAAAATAAAGGTAGAGAGCACCGGCGTTAAAAAACTCAATGAGGCTAATAGCGATCGGTTACCGAACTTTAAACCATGATCCCATAAATAAAATGCACCACCCACTGGGCCTAATCCCAATAAAATAGCACCTAGACATTGTGAGACAGACAATCTAATAACGGTTGTTTCAAAATAAAAATGTGCAAAAAGGGCAAGCACTGCCACAATAAGTGAAAGCCAGCCTATGTCATCTACATGGCTATCAAATTGCGACATTAAATAAGAATAACTAGACCACAGTACCGCGCAGCAACCTGCAAAAAAATACCCTAAGTAATACTCACTATTGATAGATAATACACTGCCATCGGTAATTAAACTAAGCGTACCTAAAAACCCCAATAATCCGCCCAATATTGCTTTAAATTTAGACCCTGGGGTAGCCACAAATACACCCAGTAATAATGGCCAAAGATACACTATTAAACTTACCTCAATTAAAGGGCCGTATTTTAAAGCCATAAAATAACAAAAGTGAAAACCAAATAAGCCAGTAACACCTATTATAAGATGTTTTTTAGAAAGCTTAGGAGGGGTTAATAATGGCTGTTTTGAAGCAAAACGTTTTACTAATAAAATAATAAAAGAGAGTGCAAAGCACATAAAAAGTAACTGAAAAGCCGGGAGTGCTTTGGTTAAATTACCCAGTAAAGCTAAAAGCCCCCACGAAAATATTGCTAAAAAACCTATGTATGTTGCCATTAATTACCCTCCGTAAATACTATTTACTAAGTGTATCAGTTGAGGCTTTTAAAAATGTGCTAAAAAGACGGTGCTATTGTTTGTTATGACGCAATTTAACCTAAGTTATGCTTAAGCTTGATTTATTATCTCGTGTTTAGATTATCTACATTACTGCTTTGCAAATGCTTTAGGTGGCTGCCCAAAGTATAAATTAAACCGGCGGCTAAACGCAGAGGCATCGTTATAACCAATGCGCTCGCCTACTAAAGCAATCGGTAAGTCTGAATGGGTTAAAAGGGCGCGAGCGTGCTGCATTCGCAACATAGTTAAATATTGCAGTGCACTCATAGTGGTACTTTTTTTAAATACAGTTTTAAATTGCGTAACGCTTAAACAGGCTATATCAGCCAGCTCTTTTAACGTGTAGGGGTACGCTAAATTTTGCTTAACAATGGTTATTACATTATCTATTCGCTTATCAATATTACTGTGGCTACTTTGCTCACAAAGTAATAAGTAAAATAAATCAAAGGTTGAACTAGTAAGCTTGTCGTCGTTAACAAAAAGCAATTGCTGCTCTATAAATTGTAAGTAACTTAATAAACGGCTATCTATTGAGATTTTAGGGCATAAAAGATGAATAAGGTTTTGAGGTAGCGCGTCTAAATCTGCCACAATAAAACGCGCGGATTCATCGGCCGTAAAGGCATGCACCACGTTTTTCTCTATAATGATACAACTACCCGTACTAACCGTTGTTTTAAAGTCATTATTTAATGTTATGTGTATTTCACCGTGTAGGGGTAACACGAGTTGATGGTAATTATGCTGGTGGCGCTTTATATCTTGCGAATAATACCGAATAGAAAGCTTATTCATTGCCTACTCCAATATCTAATACATAAACCGAGTATTGCCTAAAATACTTTTAGTAAAACATAGCGTTAATAAACCCTAAGTAGATGATAATAATATACTGGTTTCGCTATTTAAAATGCCTTCTATTTCGCGTACTTGCCTGAGTATGCCATCAAACTCACCTAAATTTGCCGCCTGTATTTCAGCCACTAAATCCCAAGCGCCATTGGTGGTATGTAACTTTGTTAGCTCGGGTATACCGCGCATGGCTTTAATTACCTGCGATGTAGATTTACCAACCACTTCCACCATCATTATTGCTCTTACCGCTTCGGTTTCTATGTGTTCGTGTACACGCACCGTAAAGCCTAATATAGCACCCGATGAAACCAAACGGTCTAAGCGGTTTTGTACCGTCCCGCGCGACACTTTTAAAACATCAGCTAAAGCAGAAATAGAAGCACGGCCATCTTTTCTTAATTCAGCTATTAACGCGTTATCTAATGAGTCGTAAATATAAGGGGTCATAAAAAGTCTCGCTATTTTTCGATACAAATTACTAAATTTGCACATTAAAGCATAGCAAAATGATAAAAAATAATATCATTTGTATAAAATATTGGCATTTTAACTGGCATCTGTAGTCGATAAACTTATTTCAATTAGTTCATATTTTTATTACAGAGGTATACATGAGTCACTTTATCGTACAGCCAAAACAAGGTGTTCCATTTGTTAGCGTACAGGCAATGGCTAAACTTATAAATAAAGTAGGCATAGAAAATGTGCTATTAGAGCTCACCCAAAAATTAAAGCAAGACTTTGCTCGCTGGCACGAATTTGATAAATCACCACGTTATGCAGCGCACTCTCCTGATGGCGTAATAGAGCTTATGCCCGTAAGCGATGGCAAAATGTTTAGCTGTAAATATGTAAATGGCCACCCAAAAAACACCTTTAAGGAGCTTCAAACCGTCGCGGCCTTTGGTATTTTATCGGATGTTGATAGTGGCTATCCGGTTATGATCAGTGAAATGTGTTTACTGACTGCACTACGTACCGCAGCTACATCAGCATTGGTGGCTAAATACTTGGCACCTAAAAATTCAACAACGCTGACATTAATTGGTAATGGTGCACAGTCTGAGTTTCAGGCACTCGCTTTTAAAGCCGTATTAGGTATTACTCACATTCGCTTATACGATATTGATAAAAATGCCTCACAAAAAGCCTACAACAATTTAATTGACTATGGCTTAAATGTAACTCTATGCAATAGCGCAGAAGAAGCCGTGCAAGGCGCGCACATTATTACCACCTGCACAGCCGATAAAAAAAATGCCACTATTTTAACCAGCGATATGATCCCCCAGGGCGTGCATTTAAATGCCATTGGTGGCGATTGCCCTGGTAAAACAGAGCTTGATTCACAATTATTAGCGCGCGCAAATGTGTTTGTAGAGTACGAACCGCAAACCAGAATAGAGGGCGAAATACAGCAAATGAGCGATACCTTTGCCGTAACAGAGTTTCATAAAGTAATTAATAAACAAGCACCTGGGCGTACAAGTAACAACGAGCTTACTATTTTTGATGGGGTAGGTTTTGCAAGCGAAGACTTTACCGCGCTGGTGTATATTAAAGACGCGCTGGTGGCTGCTGGTGAGTTTGAACTACTTGATTTAATTACACAACAAGCCGATCCCCGTAATCTATTTTCGGTACTAAATACGGCTGATACACCTAGCATAACCAAGCAAGAGCAAGTGGCATGAGTTATATAAAGCAAGCACCAAGCGCTGTGGTTATGGTGCGACCGCATCACTTTACATCTAACCCACAAACTATGTTAGACAACACGTTTCAAAGCACCTGTAACTCAAAAAATCAGGGGCAGCTCGCTTTTGACGAAGTTACTAATGCGGTTAAATTATTACAAAACGAAGGCGTCACTGTTCATTTATTTGAAGATGAGCATACACACACGCCGGACTCAGTGTTTCCTAATAACTGGTTTTCAACACATCAAAGTGGTGAGCTAGTTGTTTATCCAATGTATGCAGAAAACAGAAGATTAGAATATCGAAAAGATATTATTGATTTTTTGACTAATCACTATAAAGTGTCATCTCTGACTGATTATTCATTTTTAGTGAAAGAAAATGCGTTTTTAGAAGGCACCGGGTCGCTTGTTATTGATCACCCACATAAGCTTGCTTATGCAGTAGAATCTAAGCGCACTACAAAAACTGTGGTAGATACAGTGTGTGAACAACTTAAGCTCAAACCTGTTGTATTTAATGCTTATGACGAACAAGGCACTGCGATTTATCATACTAATGTATTAATGTGTGTAGCAACAGAGTTTGCCATGATCAGCCTAGATATGGTGCCAATAAGTCAGCATAAACAATTAACTAGCCATTTTTTACAAAGCCATTTAGAAGTTATCAACTTAACAAATGAGCAAATAAATAGCTTTTGCGGCAACGCAATAGAGCTACAAGGTACAAATGGCCGTATTTTAGCACTCTCACAAACGGCGTTTAATGCACTTACAACCGAACAAAAAGCAGCAATACAACAAACAGCTAAACTTGTTTCGTTACCTATACCAACCATAGAGTCGGCGGGAGGTTCGGTTAGATGCATGATTGCTGGCATACACCTGAAAAGTAAATAACCTACCACTAAGTCTACATATTTAAGGCAGCTAAGCTGCCTTAATCTATGGCTAACATGCATAATAAAATGCCTCACACTCTAAAAAGTTTGAGTAAAAACATAATAAATATAAAAGGATTAGCCCATGTTCGATACCGTTGTAAAAAGTGTAAATGGCCTACTATGGGGAGACGGTCAAATACTGATTTACATACTACTGTTTGCAGGTATATGGTTTTCGGTACGGTTAAAAGCAATTCAACTAATAAAATTTAAACACATGTTTAGCCTTTTAAAAGGCAGTAGCAAGTGTAAAAAAAACGACATTTCATCATTTCAGGCATTATGTACCGGGCTATGTGCACGAGTAGGTACAGGTAATTTAGCTGGGGTAGCCGTTGCCATATCACTAGGCGGAAGCGGCGCCATATTTTGGATGTGGGTTATTGCCATACTTGGCATGGCAACCGGCTTTGCCGAAAGTGTATTAGGACAGGTGTATAAAGTACGCGATAGTAGTGGCGAGTTTAGAGGCGGCCCTGCATATTATATTCAGCAAGGTTTAGGCAGCCGTGCCTTTGCCATTGTGTTTGCCGCGTGTTTATTTTTAGGTTATGGTTTTACCTTTAGCGCCATGCAAACCAACACCATTACAGACGCACTTAACTATGCATTTGAAGTACCTACCTTTTACTCTGGTTTAGTTATTACTGTATTAGCAGGCTCAATTATACTTGGCGGCTTTAAAGCAATAGCTCGCTTTGCTGAACGTGTAGTGCCATTAATGGGCATATTATTTGTTGCCGCCGCCGTAATTATAACGCTTATAAATTTACCGCAAGTACCTGCCATGCTCAAAGATGTGTTTTTATCAGCGTTTGGCCTGCAAGAAGCCGGCGCAGGTGCAATGGGCGCAGCCATTAAAAATGGTATTCAACGTGGTTTATACTCTAACGAAGCCGGCGCGGGGAGTGTGCCCCATGCTGCAGCAAGCGCAAGCCCGATTCCTAATCACCCAGTAACACAAGGCTATATACAAATGCTTGGCGTGTTTTTTGACACCATTGTACTTTGTAGCTGTACAGCCGTTGTTATTTTATTAGCAGATATAGATATTAGCGGCGAAATGGAAGGCATACGTTTAACGCAAAGCGCCATGACCGCACACTTAGCACAAGGCGGCGTATATTTTGTTGCGGCAGCCATTACCTTATTTGCTTTTACCTCGGTGGTGGCCAACTACGCTTACGCCGAAAGTAACCTGCATTTATTTAAGCTCGACAACAAAGTAGGGCGCACAATTTATACATTACTTTATTTATCAATGATGCTTTGGGGCGCATCGGCATCATTAAAAGAAGTCTGGGACTTAGCCGATATTGCATTAGGGTTAATGACAGTGGTTAACGTAATCGCTATTATATTACTCACGCCAACTATTTTGTCTGTTACTAACGACTACCACGCACAAAGAGACAAAGGCATAGAGCCAGAGTTTAAGGTAAAAAACGTAAAAGTGCAGGGCGAATGTGAAGACGGAATTTGGGATTAAGATTAAAGTTTAAAAGTTGTATATTGCATAAGTATTCACTTTTAAGTTTGGCTTAAACAACATTAAGCTGCGACTCTACAGGTAGTATTTTTAGATGATCGACATTTATGCAGGTAAAACTGCAGCAAAAATAATAAACGAACAAGGGTTTAAACCTGAGCTTTTTACCTCGTTTTTAGGGGCAAGTGGTGGCCCTAAATGGTTTACCTTGTTTGGTTTAGATAAATATATATTTGGCGAATTTTTTAAACACCGTACTCAACCGCTTAATTTAATTGGATCATCGGCAGGGGCTTTTCGTTCTGCGTGTTTTGCACAAAACGAGCCTGTTGCTGCCATTGAGCGTTTAGCAAAATCGTATTCGCAAACGCGGTATTCTAGTAATAAACCAACACCCGCTGAAATTACACTAAAAGCTCGCTCATTATTAGATGATGTATTTGGGGAGCACGGCGTAACCGAAATTTTAAATAATCCTATTTTTAAAGCGCATTTTATAGTGGCAAAATCGAATGGCTTTATTGCTAGTGAAAATAAATTAATTCAACTTTTAGGTTTATCAAAAAGTTACATGCTTAATCGGGTTAACCGAAAATTATTAGGCTCGCAGTACGAGCGATTTATTTTTGGTGCGCTAAACAGCAATTTATCAATAACCGACAGTTATAATTTTAAAACGCAAAACATACCACTTAGCCAAACAAATTTAAAAGATGCCTTATTAGCATCGGGCTCTATACCACTAGTAATGCAAGGCATAAAAAATATTGCCGGTTCGCCACCAGGAATTTACCGCGATGGCGGCATTATTGATTACCACTTTGATTTAAAAATTAATAACCCAGGCTTAATTTTGTATCCGCATTTTAATTCAGATCCAAAAGCAGGGTGGTTTGATAAAAATTTAAAACGTAAAGTGGCGCCACAAAATTACGATAACGTGGTGATGATCTCCCCATCAAAAGAATTTATAGCCGGCTTACCTTACGGAAAAATCCCAGACAGAAACGATTTTACCGATCTCGATGCAGACACACGTATTAAATATTGGAATACCGTTTTTAGTGAAACTGAAAAATTGGCTGAAGCGTTGGATAAGAGATTATTTAAAGATAAATTTGATTGGAAGTCGTATTTGTAATTTATTATATGAAATTATAGTACCCATCAATTCCTGTTCGTAAAATGAAAACTAAAGGTGTAGAGCTTTTTTACTAATAGATTTAGTTAATTTTAAATTCACTAAATATCATTAAATGGGTACCTGCTAAAAATTCTTTTTAATAAATAATTTATCATGAAGTAAAAATTGCCATTTTACTGTAAAAATAATAAGTAACACAGGCAATTGCAAAATAAGCTGTCCTATTTGCCATGTTTACAAAAACATAAAACCAAGAAGTTTCATTGTACAGGTAAGCAATTTTCAAAGATAATTTGCTAGAGCTATAATGTAAATAAACAAATAAACTATTACCTAACAACGAAATAAAAAATAAAGAGATTGCAGCAAGGCCTGAATGAAGAAATTTGAAATATTCAGATGTTTGTTTGTGTTTTTTATAATCTGTTGAGCTTCCTGTTAAACTACAACATCTAGTAATTAATTTGTAAATCAAATGACTATTGGTTTTATGCTTTAACTTACAATAAGCTGGTGACATTATACTGTTATAATAGAAAATTCTATAATTTTTTCAATAATTCTATTGATGGAAGTAAATGTGTATATTTTTGATCACCATTTTAATGGCTGTTATTGACGTATGCTAACGCTCAATGATGCATTTAAATAATACAACCTATAAATTACGTTATGTTAAATAGTCTAGTTTATAAGAAAGCGAGCGTGATTATACAAAACAGCCCGCTTTTAGGAGAGTCATTAAGTGTTAATTTAGTTCAGAATCTACCCAAAATTTAGTACCTTTTAAAACGGCTTGCAGTGCAAGGCCGCTTTCGGTTAAAGAGTAAACAGTTACTTGGTCAGCAATAGCTTCGGCAACTAAAGCGCCACCTTTATCTTGGTATTTTGCAGCAGCATCGGCATTACCACCAAACGCCCAACCATGTTTAATAAATCTATTTAACGCTGCTTGATCGTGAAAAACCATCACAATATTGAAATCTTTAACACCTAAACCTAAGCCTAAACCAGCTTCACCCATATTCATATAGGTAGATTTTCCGGTTAGGTTATTTTTTACTACACCGTACCCACCACCAAAACTGGCTAAAATAACATTTACATTGGCATTATCAAAAACAGCATATCCGGCAGAGTTGGCGATTTGGGTTTTAACATCTGGTTTTTTTTCGTATAGAGCAGTTAGTGTATTCGATTTCATACTTTGTACTAAAGCACGTTTTTCTCCAGGGGAAGCACTGCCTGTAGTAGCACAACCTGTTAGTAATACACTTATTGTAAGTAGGCCTAACACTATAAATTTTTTCATAAAACTTTCCTTGATAAGATTCATACCAAAACACAACAATGTTTAAATAAATACATTTTTACTATGTCCAATACTAGACAGTATCGGACTTTAAGGTTAACCTATAAGTCTATTATTTTCTTATATATTTTACTATTATGCTTGTTGCTCTGGTCGATACATTTAAACAATTACGTTATCAAATAGCTCATCTTGAAGATAATACACTCTCATCAGAATATCCAGAACTAGCCTCTTTTATACAGCAAGTCAGCTTGACTGTAACTGAATCAAAGGCTGATCTTAATTTTTTATACCAGTTTTTATATGTTTATGGCCGAAAATCTGAGGCAACCTATAGCCGTTTTCGTAATGAGTTGGAACGGTTTTATTTATGGTCATGGCTTATAGCTGAAAAATCTGTATTTGAACTTAAGCGTGAAGATATTGAAGCCTATATTGATTTTATGGTTGAACCGGATAAAAAATGGGCATCTACATCTGTTCAATGGCGTTATAAAGATGAGCAAGGAATTCGTCGGTTAAATCAAAATTGGCGCCCTTTCATGTTAAAAGAATCTATTGCGAGTCAGCAAACATTATCGGCCATGTTTACTGCCCTCAATGTATTTTATAAATTCGCTATTTTAGAAGAAAAAACCTTTGCTAACTTTGTACCTGTTGTTAAAAAAAATAGTCCCTACTTGGTTGTGCAATCGCAAATACAAATCCCCGATACATTAAGTGATATTCAATGGGAATATGTATTTGGCGTTACCCGAGATATATGCGAAAAAAAACCAGAGTATGAAAGAAACTTATTTACCCTCGCCTGTTTAAAAGGACTCTACCTTCGTATTTCAGAATTATCAGAGCGACCACAATGGTCACCTGTTATGTCTCATTTTTGGCAAGATAATGATGGCTTTTGGTTTTTACGAATAATGGGTAAAGGAAATAAGTTACGCGATGTAACTTTAAGTGATGATTTTCTTGAGTATTTAAAACGTTATCGGTTATGCCGTGGTTTACCTGCCCTGCCCCGGGTTGACGAATCCGACCCGTTAGTGCATAAAATTCGTGGTCAAGGTGGAATGACCGTAAGACAAATTCGCAGATTGGTACAACAAAGTTTCGATATTGCGCAACAATCTTTACTTGATGATGGATTTAAAGATGACGCGGAACAATTAGAAGCGGCCACTGCGCATTGGTTACGCCATACGGGGGCAACGCATGACGCACAAACTCGACCTTTAAAACATTTATCTGAAGATTTAGGCCACGCAAAAATTGCTACAACCGATCAAATTTATATTCAAACAAATATTAAAGAACGGGCAAAATCTGGAATAAAAAGGAAAATTTAATGGAATACTTAGTTATTGCTTTTATTGGTGCATTATTTTTAATTTATTCTATAACACTACGCCAATTAGAAAAAACAGAAATTACCGGGCCGATGTTTTTTGTTATAGGGGGGATACTGCTAGCATTGATAGCTCCGAACGAAAGTGAAAATTTTAAAAATGGCTTACGGTATTTACTACCCTTTATAGAATTAACGCTCAGTATCTTTTTATTTACCGATGCAGCAAAGTCAAAATTAGGAGTATTAAGGCATAGTTTTCAATATCCAAGTTTACTTTTATTTGTTGCCTTACCATTAACTCTATTACTCGGGGTTGCTACCGCGTTATTTTTATTTGCTGAGCTTTCATTAATTCAAGCAGCACTTATCGCAATTATATTAACCCCAACCGATGCGGCTTTAAGTAAGGGATTATTAAGCAATACAAAAGTACCTGAAAAAATTCGTGAAGGAATAAATACCGAAAGTGGTTTGAATGATGGTTTATGTGTTCCTATTTTTTTAATATTTATATTACTGGCAAAAAATCCAGAATCTGCAATTACAGCAACGCAAGCGTTAAGTGTGTTTGGCAGAGAACTTGGTTTAGCCTTATTAATTGCCTTTACAAGTATTGCTATTTTTATTCCGTGTTTAAATTTTGCAATGAAGCGACATTACTTTGCGCAAAACACGAGTCCTTTTTTATTATTAGGTTTTGCTATGGCGGTGTTTTCGATTACGCAATATTTTCATGGCAGTGGATTTATTGCGGTGTTTGTTGCGGGTTTATTATTTGATAAATACGCGAGTACTAAAATAAACAAAGAGCTGATTGAAGACTCAGAGCATATAGCTGACTTTTCCTCTTTAATGATCTGGTGTTTGTTTGGATTTGTATGTGCTTATTTAGTTTTACCTAAATTAAATTTAGCGATAATAACGTATGCATTATTAAGTACGACTTTAATTAGAATAATACCGGTTATGCTGTCATTGCAATTTACAGCGCTAACAATTAAAGAGCGTTTTACATTTGCTTGGTTTGGGCCAAGAGGATTGGCCTCAATTGTTTTTACCTTAATGGTAATAGACACAAAAATAGAAAATAAATTTCAAATTGCGACCATTGCTATGACCACAATTTTATTTAGTGTATTTATTCATGGTATTAGTACAAAACCCATTGCAGACAGTTTTTCTAAAAAAAACTAAATAAATATAAACAAAAAGGCGTAACTTAATAATAAGTTGCGCCTTTTTATTTTTCAGTTTACTTAGTTAAATTATTAACTAAGTACATTTGCCAGTAACTCTATTGGATGCTTGGGTTTAAACTTTTCAAAACGTTTAACTTGGCTACGACATGAAAAGCCAGTTGATAAAAGTTGCTCAGGTTTATTTTTATCAACAATAGGTTTCCAACTCATTTCGTAAAGCGATCGAGAGTTATCTTGGTTTTGTGCTTCGTGGCCATACGTACCTGCCATTCCACAACAACCCGTATTTGTAGTGTTTAATGTTAAACCAAGTTCATCAAAAATAGTTTTCCAAACACTTGCCGCTTTTGGTAAAGCGGTTGTTTCAGTGCAGTGGCTCAATAATGTAAATTCAGTATTTAAATTTTGTTTAGCCGTTAACTGTTTAAACGATTGTGTTTCTAGCCATTCATGAGCAAGTAGCACATGAAAATCACCACGGTTATTTTCTAAAATTGTATTATATTCATCGCGATAACACATCACTAAAGAAGCATCTAAACCTACTAATGGCGCATTGATTTCGTTAAGTTGATTTAGAAATTCTGCAGCATTTTTAGCTGTCACTTTAAACTCATGTAAAAAACCTTTAACATGTTGGGGCTTACCATTGGGTTTAAATGGTAACAACATGGGTTTTTTTCCAAGCTGTGTGATCAGTGTAATAAAGCTCTCAACCAATTCAGCTTCGTAAAAGCTGGTGAATGGGTCTTGAACAATGAGTACATACTCATTTTGCTCATTGGCGCTTAACTTTTTAAGTAAATCTAAATCGAATTTTTGCGCTTTGTTTACACGTTTACCGAGTGCCGGAATACTTAGCTGCGGGGTATCAACATAACCGACCGTTTTTTTAATGATGCTACTAACCAATGATGTTTTTACAATTGGGTTAATAATCCGAGCAAACTTTGCCATTAACGGTGCGCTATTTTCGATATTACCTACTAAATAATCTTTGAGTGGGCGCGCATAATAACTATGGTAATAATTTAAAAAACGAGATCGAAATGTTGGTACATCTACCTTTATTGGGCAAGCGGTAGTACACGCTTTACATGCTAAACATTCGTCCATTGATGCTTTTACTTCGTGAGAAAAATCGTAAACGCCTTTGTTTTTGTTACGGCTATGAACAAAACGCTCCCACCAGGTGATAACTTCGCCTTTGTTAAGTTCTTTTTCTACTTCAAGCAAATTAACATCTTTTGACTCTTGAAGTCGTAACCATTCACGCATTAAACCCGCGCGACCTTTAGGTGAATTACGGCGATCGCCGGTCACTTTATAAGATGGGCACATTGGCGAGTTTTCATCATAATTAAAACACAAGCCGTTACCATTACAGGTCATTGCATTATTAAAACTGGTTTTAACATCAATTGAAATTTGCTTATCGAAGTAAGAACGTTTCTGCCCATCTACACTCACAAGTGAGTCTTTACTTTCAATAGGTGTACATATTTTACCGGGGTTTATTTTGTTGTTTGGGTCAAACACAGATTTTATTTTGCGTAATTGAGTAAATAAATGCTCACCAAAAAATTCAGGGCCGTATTCACTTCGGTAGCCTTTACCATGCTCGCCCCACATTAATCCACCGTATTTAGCGGTGAGTTTTACTACCTCATCTGAGATTGTGCGTAATAATTTTTCTTGTTCTGGATCGCACATATCAAGCGCGGGCCTAACATGTAATACACCGGCATCAACATGGCCAAACATACCATATTGTAAATTATGGCTATCAAGTAGCGCTCTAAATTCAACAATGTAATCGGCTAAATTTTCAGGCGGTACGGCAGTATCCTCGGCAAACGCGAGGGGTTTTTGGCTTCCTTTTACATTACCGAGTAAACCCACTGATTTTTTACGCATTGCATAAATTTTTAGTATATCGCTTTTATCGCTGGTTAACTGATAGCCAATAACCCCATTAGTTTGGTTTTCAACGCACTCATCTAATAATTTACATAAAGTGTCTACTTTGTCTTTTATGTCTTGTGGTGATACTGCATTAAACTCAACCATGTTGAGTCCTTGCATATCTTTATTTGGTACATCGGTTATTAAGTTCGATACTGAATGCCAAATAATGTCTTCGCGCGCAAGATTCAAAACTTTGCTGTCAACGGTTTCAACTGAGGTAGCTCGGGCATCAACCAGAAATGGTGAATGGCGAAGTGCAGAATCAAAACTGTCATATTTTATATTGATGAGTGTTTTAAATTCAGCAATGGGTGTTAGGTTTAATTTTGCTTCAGTGACTATACCTAATGAGCCTTCAGAGCCTGTAATTAGTCGACTCATGTCAAAAGTTTGTAAGTCTTCACTTAGCACATGTTCTAAATCATACCCAGTTAAGAAGCGATTTAATCGTGGGAATTTGGCTAATATAGCGTCGCGTTCATTAATTGAAATATCTAAAACTGTTTTGTATATTTGCCCAATTAATGTGTCTTGATCGGCAATTATTTTTGCTTTTTCTATATCTATTGGGCTGGTAGACATTGCTGTGCCGTCGACCAAATACGTGGTTAACCCTAAAACATGGTCGCTGGTTTTGCCATAAACTAATGACCCTTGGCCAGATGCATCTGTACTGATCATGCCGCCAATAGTGGCGCGGTTACTAGTAGATAAATCGGGTGAAAAGAAAAATCCATACGGTTTTAAAAAGTCGTTAAGTTGATCTTTTATCACGCCCGTTTGAACTCTTACCCAACCCTCTTCTACATTTATTTCGAGGATTTCACGCATGTAACGTGATAAATCAACCACAATACCTGGGGTTAAAGACTGTCCGTTTGTGCCTGTGCCGCCACCGCGAGGACCAAAAGTTAACGACAAAAACGGGTCATGAGATGCCGTTTGTAAGGCAATTTGTATGTCTTTTTCGCTTTTTGGAAAAATAACACCTTGCGGAAGCTGCTGATAAATACTGTTATCGGTTGATGCAGTCAGTCTGGTTGCATAACTGGCGTCTGTATCTCCAGTAAACCCTTGATTTTTTATGGTATTTAAGTAATTTGCAACCAGCTCGGTCGCGGCATCTTGTTGTGTGATCGTTGCTATCATGGCGGCGCTATTTAATGCATTTGTGTAATTATATCATGGTGATGGCTAATAGAAATTGAAGATTTTACAGTTTTTAACACTCTTTTAATCGAAATTTGAGCAGCTGTAATTATAATCAAGTTAAACGCCTACTATGAGGTTTATATGAAAAAACTACTTATACAGATCAGCGGGACACTGTTTATTTTATTAGGACTACTATTTGCCGTAGTACCAGGGCCTTCGTTAATATTTTTTATTGCAGGTTTACTGTGCTTTTCTATGTATTACCCAAAAGCGAGAGGTTATTTAGCGTGGTGTCAAAAAGCACTTACTCGATCATGTGCTTATTTAGATAAAAAATTAGTAAAACATACATTTTAATAAGCCATAAAAAATGCCAGCAGATGCTGGCATTTTTTTAACAAGGTAATTTATTTTGCAAGTTTGTCTGCTAAATATAACCATGTTTCTAGTACTGTATCTGGGTTAAGCGAAACAGAATCAATGCCCTGCTCTACTAACCATGCTGCAAAGTCTTCATGATCTGAAGGACCTTGACCACAAATACCTACATATTTACCTTTTTCTTTGGCTGTTTTAATAGCCATAGAAAGTAGCTTTTTGATTGCAGGATCACGCTCATCAAATAGGTGCGCAATTAAACCTGAGTCGCGATCAAGACCAAGCGTTAACTGTGTTAAATCGTTAGAACCGATAGAGAAACCATCGAAGTATTCTAAGAATTCTTCAGCCATTAATGCATTTGACGGAAGCTCACACATCATGATTACTTTAAGACCATTTTCGCCACGTTTAAGGCCATGTTCTTCAAGTAATTCAATAACGCGTTTACCTTCTTCAAGGGTACGTACGAATGGGATCATGATTTCGATGTTGGTCATATCCATGCTGTTTCTTACGCGTTTTATAGCTTCACACTCAAGTGCAAAACAATCACGGAAGTCTTCAGAGATATAACGTGCAGCGCCACGGAAACCAATCATTGGGTTTTCTTCTTCTGGCTCGTATTGCTGGCCGCCCACTAAGTTAGCATATTCGTTTGATTTAAAATCAGACATACGAACAATTACACGCTCTGGTGCAAACGCACAACCTAAGGTAGAAATACCTTCAACTAGTTTACCGATGTAGAATTCAACAGGTGATTCGTAACCGGCAATCATGTCTGTGATTTCT
Source organism: Pseudoalteromonas sp. 2CM28B (assembly GCF_023161935.1). NCBI lineage: Bacteria > Pseudomonadati > Pseudomonadota > Gammaproteobacteria > Alteromonadales > Pseudoalteromonadaceae > Pseudoalteromonas > Pseudoalteromonas sp. 2CM28B. The sequence continues at coordinate 98,623 of NZ_JALNTH010000012.1, read as the reverse complement.
GCTTTTAATGCATCTGTTTGTGCATCAAAATTTAATAACGCTTTAGGGTGAACGCCAATCATACGGTTGATGATAAACTCAACGCGCGCAAGGCCTACACCTGAATGTGGTAAACGTGCAAAATCGAATGCGCGATCTGGGTTACCTACGTTCATCATTACTTTCATTGGAAGTTCAGGCATTTCGTCAACACGTGAAGTAAGTACTTCAAAGTCTAAAATACCTTCGTAGATGAAACCTGTATCGCCTTCGGCACATGATACAGTAACTTCTTGACCTGCTTTAATTAAGTCTGTTGCATTACCACAACCAACAACGGCTGGAATACCTAACTCACGTGCAATGATTGCAGCATGACATGTACGACCACCACGATTTGTAACAATCGCAGCCGCGCGTTTCATAATAGGTTCCCAATCAGGGTCTGTCATGTCGGTAACTAAAATGTCACCTACTTGTACTTGGTCCATCTCTTTGATTGAATCAAGCACGCGTACAACACCACTACCAATTTTATGACCAATTGCACGGCCTTCAACAACAACATTGCTGCTGCCATTTAGTTGGAAGCGTTCCATTACGTTTGTGTCTTCGTTTGAACGAACAGTTTCTGGACGCGCTTGAACTATATATAGTTTGCCATCGTTACCATCTTTTGCCCATTCGATGTCCATTGGACGACCGTAATGCTTTTCAATGATTACAGCTTGTTTGGCAAGATCTTGCACTTCTTCATCTGTAATCGAAAATTTGTTTGAAAGTGCTGAGTCTACGTCAACAATTTCTACTTGTTTGCCATGAGCTTTGTCTTGAGAGTAAATCATTTGAATGGCTTTAGAGCCAATGTTACGACGTACCACAGCTGGCTTGTTTTTAAGTAGCGTTGGTTTATGAACATAAAATTCATCTGGGTTAACCGCACCCTGTACAACCATTTCACCCAAACCATAGCTTGATGTGATAAAGACTACATCTTCAAAGCCCGATTCAGTATCAATACTAAACATAACACCTGATGCTGATTTATCAGAGCGTACCATGCGTTGAATACCCGCTGATAGCGCTACACCACGGTGATCGTAGCCTTGGTGAACACGATAAGAAATAGCGCGGTCGTTAAATAACGAAGCGAATACGTGTTTAATAGCAGTCATTACAGAATCAATACCAACAACGTTTAAAAACGTTTCTTGTTGGCCTGCAAACGAGGCGTCTGGCATATCTTCAGCAGTAGCTGATGAACGAACAGCGAATGAAACATCTGCAGAAGCGTCACCATGAAGTTGGCTGTATGCATCGCGGATTGCTTTATCTAGACTAGGTTGGAATGGGGTATCGATAATCCACTGACGGATATCGGCGCCGACTTTGGCGAGTGTGTTTACATCATCAACATCAAGAGTATCTAAAATGTCGTGAATTTTTGCGTTGAGTCCTGATTGTTCTAAAAACTCGTTAAAAGCGTCTGAGGTAGTAGCAAAACCACCTGGGACTTGCACACCTGCGTTAGCTAAGTTTGAAATCATTTCACCAAGTGAGGCATTTTTACCACCAACTCGAGGAACATCTTGCATACCAAGCTCTTGATACCAGAGAACGTATTCTTGCACGGATCTTTCTCCAAAAAACAAATTGTAGTACTAACTGTGAGAGTTAAGAAAGAAAACCTTTCATAAAGGTCGCCCCCATTCTACACTGGCAAACGTCCTCACGTAAACCGTGATACACTTATTTTAAAATTAAATGTAATAAAAAAGAGGCTTTATGAGAACTGCGTTTTATATTTCAGATGGTACGGCAATCACATCTGAAGTGTTTGGTCATGCGACCTTGTCTTTATTTCCTGTCGAATTTAATCATAAAACAATTCCTTTTGTAGAAACCGAAGAAAAAGCGCATGAAATCAAAGCGCTTATTAACGCCACATCGTCTAAGCAAGGTGAGAAGCCTCTAGTGTTTTTTACTTTTGTGAATCATAAATTATCGGAAATTATTCGCTCTGCAGATGCTGTCTCGTATGACTTTTTAACAACGTATAGCGAAAAAATTGAAAGCGAATTAAACGTTGCCCCAGTACCTAAAGTACATAGAACCCATTCAATACACGAAAAAAGTTATGACTTTAGAATTGATGCAGTTAACTATGCTTTAATGAATGACGACGGCGGTAATATTAAAAACTTTGCTGAGGCTGATATTATTTTAGTTGGCGTTAGTCGAAGCGGTAAAACGCCAACAAGCCTCTATTTAGCCCTGCAATACGGTATTAAAGCGGCCAACTATCCGATCACAGAAGATGATTTAGAAAGCGAAGGGTTACCCAAGTGCTTAGTGCCTTATAAGCATAAACTGTTTGGTTTAACTATAGACCCTGAGAGACTTGCTGCGATCAGAGATAGACGAATGGCAAATTCAAAATATGCATCAATTAGACAGTGTCGTATTGAAGTGCGCGAAGTAGAAATGCTCTATAAGAAGCATAAAATTGCTCATTTAAATTCTACCCACCATTCGGTTGAAGAGATCTCAGCAAAAATCATTTCTGATACAGGTCTTGAGCGTCGTAAGTACTAACAAACTAACATATGATTTAAGCATGTAATTACACTCAACACACAAAAAAGCCGCTAAATAATAGTAAAGCACCACTCGTTCTTAAACGAGTGGTGTTACTAAATAAAAGCGGCTTTTGGTATTTATGAGCGGGTATTATTTACGCGCATCTTTTAGTAAATCAGCTACTAAAAAGCCAAGCTCTAATACTTGATCAGCATTTAAGCGTGGGTCACATTGTGTTTTGTAGCGCTGAGCAAGGTCATCATCAGATAAACCGTATGCACCGCCAGTACACTCTGTTACATGTTGGCCGGTCATTTCTAAATGAACACCGCCTGCGTATGAGCCTTCAGCTTTGTGAACAGCGAAGAACTGACTAATTTCGCGCATAATGTTATCAAAGCTACGTGTTTTGTAACCTGAGCTGGCTTTTTCAGTATTGCCATGCATTGGATCTGAACTCCAAATAACTTTGCGACCTTCTTGCTGTACTTTACGCACCAGCGCTGGTAGCTTCTCTGGCAATACATCTGCACCCATTCGTGTAATGAGCGTTAATCTACCAGGAATGTTATCTGGGTTAAGCGCATCGATTAAACGGATAAGCTCGTCTGGATCCATACCTGGTCCAACTTTAACACCAATTGGGTTTTTAATACCTTTAAAAAATTCAATATGGGCATGGTCTAGCTGGCGAGTACGTTCACCAATCCAAACAAAGTGTGCTGAACAATCGTACCAGTCACCAGATAAATGGTCTCTACGTGTTAATGCTTCTTCGTAGCCTAGTAATAACGCTTCGTGTGACGTGTATAAATCAGTTTCTTTTAAGCTTGGCGCTATAGTTGAATTAATACCACACACTTCCATAAATTCTAACGCGTCTTGAATTTTGTCTGCAAGCTGTTGGTATTTTGCTTTTTGTGGATTAGCAGCAACAAAGCCCATGTTCCAACGGTTAACTTGATGTAAGTCGGCAAGTCCACCTTGTGCAAAAGCGCGTAGCAAATTTAGCGTTGCCGCACTGTGATGATATGCAGTCATTAAACGTTGAGGGTCTGGAATACGTGCTTCTTCAGTAAACTCAAAGTTATTTACTATATCACCACGGTAAGATGGCAACGAAACGCCGTCTATTGTTTCTAAGTCGGCTGAACGTGGCTTAGCGTATTGACCTGCCATACGTGCAATTTTAACAACCGGGCACTTTCCACCATAGGTTAATACTACAGCCATTTGTAAGATGGTTTTAAATGTATCGCGAATATTAGCGGCATTAAAGTCGCTAAACGATTCTGCACAATCTCCACCTTGAAGTAAAAAGGCACGGCCTTCGCATACGTCTTCAAGTTGTTTAAATAAACTTCTTGTTTCTTCGGCAAATACTAAAGGCGGTGCACTTTTCAACTGGCTTTCTACCGACTTTAATACGTTTTGATCTGGGTACTGTGGTTGCTGCAGTATTGGCAGTTCTCTCCAACTATTTGGGTTCCACGATTGCATGCTCATTCCTCATTCCTATTACCTGATGCATTGAAATTAACGTATGCAGAGGGCTTTGTTCAAGGACTAAATCGACTATTTACCAATTATTTAGTTATTAGTTAAATTTTAATAAGATTTAAGAGCCTATTTTGAGTTACTTTTAATGAGCAAGTTTATAAAGTAAAAACAAATAAACATTTAAAAACAGCAATCTAAGTAAATAGAGTGTGCATTATAATGGCTTGAGTAGAAGCTTAACAGCTAAGCGATGGTGATACAGATAGCTACAGGAACACATCATACTTAATTTGTTCTAATGTAATCTTAACTTTACGGAAGGTTTAAAAAAGAATGCTGCTCAATTATGCGCTTTTAAATATTTATGCTAATGCTGCATACAAAGTTCAGTACCTTAACTCACCCCTTCTATTATTTCCTTTAAAGTATATGAAGCAAAATACTTTAAAAGACCACAAAGAACACATCATACATTACTTAAATTATTGAAAAATCTTAGCAAAAGAATTTTATTTGAGAAAAATCTATCAAAAGAAAAGGTTGTTTGCGAAAATAGTGACTCAGTAAGATGTGTTCTAGGTAGATAGCTAATGGTTACAAAGGTACAAATAAGAAGTCAGTTTGATTTACTCAATGAATTAACACTTAGCTTAATTGATGAGCTTAAAGAGGTTGGCTTTGCTAAAGCAGAGTATTTTCAATTACCTGAGATTAGTAGTACTGAAGAAAATATAATCCCTGAGTCTATAAGCGTTTCAAAAATAACAGGGGAATTGGCACATAAGGCAATTTTAAATGCTTTCTCAGATATGTATAAAAAGCCAGGGCTAAGCAGCCGAGTATTAAAGCGACACCCTGGTTTGCTAGTAATAAAAGAGGCGAATAAACAAGCCATTATTGATCGCATAGCACAGGTAAATAGTGCAAAAGCAGCTTTTAAAAATTGTATTTTAGCAATAGATAATAACGACGCGCGATTTGAAGCTGTGCATAATGCAATGCCAAATTTAATAACGCTTGCGGCATATCGTAAAATTCATAGTGAAATTGAATCCCCTTTTTCTGTTCGCTTTACTTGGATGCATAAACACGCAACCAAAACACTTACAAAAAAAATGGCGCTTGAAATGTTAGAAAAATCGGCAGGCTATAAAAACCCGCGAATGATTGATCAGCAAAAATGGCAGTCACTGGTTGCACAAGAACAGGTTCGAGTAGCCAGTTTGGGTGAAAAAGAAAAATTGCGAATTAGGCGCCCTACTCGAGTTAGTCCTCAAGTTAATGTGAGGTACACTGCACAAAATCGCTATCATGTTAGTGCTGCTTTACCTTTTATACTAATTAACCCACAACCCGACGTAAAATTTGGCGAACTACCGAGTTACCAAAAGCCCTTATCACATCCACGAAAACGAGAGTATGACTTTCTGGTAGACCGTTTATATTTAGAACAAGTAACAAAATAATTATGTTAAAAAGGCCACATAATGTGGCCTTTAATACAACGGGACTGGTAAATATTAATATAATTATTTTTCTACAATTTCTTCCAGCTTATCTTCATCAATTAATACTGCATTTTCAACAATGCGTTTACCACCTTGTATTTCTATACGCTTGTTGTGTTTATTTAATGCCAGTATCTCATCACAAAATTGATCAGATGGATGCATTTCATAGGTGTAATCTACAATATTACCTGTTTTATCATCTTTTACATTAGTTATGCTGTACTCAGATATTGCCCCTTTTTCAATTAAATCTTTCATCGTGGTAGTCATGTCACGACGCAGTGCTTTTAGTTTATTTTCGGTAATATCATCCGTTGAATAAATAGAGCCATATTTTTCCATAATAGATAACAGTCTAAAATGATACGTTTTTCCTGGGGCAGCATAACGCCATAAGTGATATAAACGTAACATCATCCAACGCGATAACCCGCGCTTTAATTCTTGAGCACTATTAAAATAATAACCTTTATATTCAAGGTTATCGATCATGTTATGAACAAACGCATTTAAACACGCCACACATTTAACATTTCCGCCTTGGCCTTTTTTACCGCTAAAGTGTAAAGACGATAAAAAGTTCATGTTTGACTCGTAAAACGAATCATCAATATCAGAATTTTTAGTGTCAGTGGCAGAATATTTAAATGAAAGTTTTGAACCTTGCAATGCTTCAAGCGATTCTTTAATTTGCGGATATGGCATAGACTGACCAACCGCTTTGAGTTCTTGTGCTAATTCGTTCATAGAAAACACAACAGCATATTGAATACCGGATTTAAAATTAATTTTTACTATTTTACCTTTTGAAGCAAGGCGAATTAGTGCACGCTCAACTTTTTCTTCTCTGTCTGATGGCCAAACTAGGTATTCTACGTCTTCACCATCTTTACGAGTACTTACCACAGCCGGTGTTATTTTAATTTCACCATCGTATAAAATACCGTCTACTTTCTCAGATATCTTACGTGTAATAATGGTTTTTTTAGGGGCTTCTTCAAGTGGCAGCTTTTTATGTCCTGAGCGAACAAAGCGTCCCCACAGATCATAATGATTAAATGTGTTAGAGTAAGCGCGTAACCCATGGGCTGCATTTTCTATCGAAATTCGCACATCTTTGTTATCTGTAAATAGTGCTAAACTTTCGTTATCAATTGCACTTTCCACCCCGTGAATTTGGCCTCTAAGTGTATCAGGCAAGTTATCTACCGAGATGTTGACCTTTCGGCTCATGGTTTTTATTTCCGTTTTTATTGTGGCAACTAATAACAACACATAAAGCCACAAAAGTTAAATGTTTAAGTTAGTATAAAAGTGATCTGATTTCAAATAAAATGCTCAGATCAGTATTTTACTAAGAAAAAGTTAATACAAAAGATTTCAGATCACATTTTTACTAACAATGCTTTTATAAAACGATTTTTTACTAACTGAATAATAAATTTGTCCATTGCAAAGTGATTTTTTTGAAATTTAGCACGACAAATTACTGCAAAAATTAGAGGCCTGTGGATAAGCTTAGTTCGAGTTAGCATAGATCTGATCTGTACTTACTATAGATCAGATCTATACTAATTAAAGCACGTATTATCTCTGATGGTGGGTGCATAACTTTATAATTTACTTAGTAAAAACATGATCTATACCATCTACTTTGTGAGTAACTCAGTGCTTAACCTGTGCGTAACTCAGCTACTAAATATTTGCTTAGTATAAAGGTGATCTGCCAGTAAATAAGGATCTGATCTTAACCACGTATAATACTGATCCACTTTCTTAAACATTATTCATATAAATCATAAAGTTAAATGCGTATTTCAAGCCCTTAGCCTTTAATACCTTATATACTTAACCATACTTAAACTTCTTTATTTATACTAAACAATATTAAAGGCGTAAAATTATTTTATATGTCATGTATTTAAAATGTATGTCGCCTTAAATAGTTGTTTACAGCTAATTGAATGGACATTATACTAAACGCCTAACTTTGAGGAATAAAGTATGTCTATCAATAATAATGCGCTAGATACCTACCGACTTTTGAAAGCAACCGCAGAAGTTGCTGAAAAATCACTAGAAGGACGTATCCAACATTACCGCGCCCATCTTAAATCTGAAGAAAAAGAATTAAGAACTTACACCCAAAAAGCAGCAGCTGATTTACTTGGCTGTAATAATCGTACCTTAAAAAGACGTCATGATAATGGTGACTTTGACGATTTAAATATAAAACGCGGTGCAAACGGTCATTACGCATATACGTTGGTTAATATTTTTGCTATGGCCGATACAATGGATATAAAGCCTGATCACCGTGCACCGACAGACAAACTCCAAGTTATTGTTATTAATTCTTTAAAAGGTGGTTGTGGTAAAACAACTAGCATGGTTAATATTGCTGCTGCACTTGCCACTACCAACATAAAACGTTATCGCATCGGTATTATTGATTTAGATCCTCAGGGGTCATCATCAAGCTTTTTCCCATCCTCTGAGCCCGATCCAATTACTGTCGGTGATTTGATGCGTGATTGCATTGATCTTGAAGAAGGTGAAACCTGGCCTGAATTTGTGTCAAATTCTTTTTTACCAACTCATATTCCTAATATTCGTGTTTTGCCATCTGGTATGGACGATTTTTATTTTGAACACGAAACCGCAACTTTGCTTAAAGATACCTCAAACTATGAGCAAACGCGCCATTACCATAAGTTACTAGAGCGCGTTATTGAACCAGTAAAAGATGAGTTTGATATTTTATTAATTGATACAGCGCCTACTCTTAATTTTATGTTTTATAATGCATTAATGGCCTCCACAGCCATGCTTATTCCGGTTCACCCTGAAGCGGTAGACTTTGATGCTAATAATAAATATTTAAAACGTTTAGGTGAGATTTACCATACTGTTGCAGCCCTTGGCCACGATGGTTGGGATTTCATGCAATTTTTGGTTACTAACTATGTAAAAGGTAACCACTCACAACGTGACATTGTTAAAGATGTGAGAAGTGCCTTTGGTCGCCAAGTCATGAGCTACCCTATTAATCACAGTTCAGCAATTACTGCGAGTTCATCCTCGTTTAATACCATTTTTGATCAAAAAGCGTCTGATAGTTTAGCGAGTAGAGAGTCATTAATGCGCGCACAAGAAAATATCAAAGATGTAGTTGATGAACTCGAAATGCTAATTCGTTCTAATTGGCAATCCACTCAATCTAAATTAAATACGCCTAAGTAAGGATGTTGACTAAAAATGGCTAAAAAACGTAAAAATGACACCCGCTTAGATCCCTTTGCAACCGCTGTTGGCAGTAGCAGCTTAGATGCCCTTTTAGAGCAAGCCAATGCAGGCGACGTTATCCGTATGCCTGCACCCAGTGATCCTAATCGGGAAATAACGCTTGTTTGTAAAGTGATTGCTCACAACGAAATTGAAAAATCGACCCAAGTTTATGGTAAAAATCGTCGCGTACAAGCGCTTTTAAACGAAAAGTCAGTCGCAGATATTCTTCCTGCTATTAAAGAAGATGGCCGTAATCAGCACCCTGCCCTATTATGGGAGCAAGGTGATACAAGCCTTGTATTAGCTGGCTCTAGACGTCGTAAAGCCTGTATTTTAGGTGGCGCAGACTACCTCGTATTGAGTTCTAGTGACTTTAGCGAGCAAGATGCCAAAGTACTTGCGGTTTCATCAGATCAATACATTGCCCCTAGTCTTTGGGAGTTGGGTCAAGCGTATCAACAAACTAGAAACGATCTTATTCAACAAGGCAAAAAAGGCTCGTACCGTGAAATTGCTGTTATTGAAGGGGTATCGCATACAGCGATTGCTGATGCGATAAAAGCGTATGAGCAAATATCTGCAGATGTTATAGCCCTTTACCCAACAGCTAATCATGTTGGTAGAGAAGTTGCTAAAAAGTTGATTAACGCAAAGGAGCGCGATGAGGAAGCATTTAACGAGTTAGTTGTTGCACTTGCCAGCAATGATGAAATTAACGCCTTAGAAGCCGACGACAAGCGCGCTATGCTAATTACTAAATACCTAACTGCAGAGCCTAAAACAGCATCAAAACGTGAAGCGGTTTTAGAAAATGACTTTATTAGTGTGCAACGCAACCTTAAAAGTGGTGACGTTTCAATTAAAATAAATAATAAAGTGATGACAGACAAGCGCTTAGAGCAACTTACTAAGTTATTAAGTGCCTTTAATTAGTTAGTAATATCGTGATCTGTAAAAGGGGTTGAGTTAGTTAAATCATGATCCAACCCCCTTTGTCAGTTGGTAAAAATCTGATCTTTAGTGGCATATAAAGGCTAAAAACATGGCTTAAACCATCAAGGATCATATTTTTACTAACTAAACACTTCCTTTTAATGCCATTTTTTGCTTGTTAGTAAAAACCTGATCTAAGCCTAACTAAATCTCCTGCCAAAGTTAATTAATTGTTTTTCTTTTGTAATTTAAATGTGTTTTTTTAGTGGTGAAAATTAAACAATGATCGCCAATTCGCTATAAACCAATTTTTTACTAACCAATCAGATCCAACCAGTTTATTTTAAAAATAATATTGCTTTAGCTCAGCGCTGATAAGGCATATACTGGGAAAATTATTTTTAAATTTTAATACTTTGAGTGACATGTCTGCTAACTTATCAAAAAATGATTTAATGGCTATTTTTGAAGAAATTAAAAATGAGCAGGCTACCCAGTTTCCTCTTTCTGAGCGATTCATAAAAAAATTATTTAAACCCGCGGTGTTGGCCAAAGGAAAATCGTACTATAAAAACGGCCAAATCAGTTGGTTAGAACATAATGCAGATTTTTCTGTGGTTGACTCCACGGTGCTAGGTGATAAAGGATTCGCGTTTAACCAACGTATTGAGATCAGTAAATTACCAACTGGTTATTCGGTCGATACTCATTGTACCTGTAATGTTAAAACTAAATGCCGCCATTTGGCCGCTATTTTGTTAAAGCTTAAAATTGAGCATTCTGGTGAGTACGGTGAAGATTATTTTATTAATGATTGGTTTAGTGAACTAAGCGCACTTAAAAACACCGACCAAGCTCAACCCTCGCAAGTATTACTGTTTGTATTAGACATAGAAAACAACAAAGTATTTTTAACCCCTAAAATTGCCAACTACGATAAAAATAATAATTATGCACTTGGGCGAAATTTAACTGAGCAACAGCTTAATAGTTTTGTAACCCCTAGCGATTTGCTCGAAAGTGATTTTAGATTATATAGCTGGATCCGATCGCAAAATGCGGTCGGTAATATTGAGCTTAAAGGGCAATGGGGATTTAATGCGCTGCAGCAATTACTAGCCACAGACCGATTATTTTTACAACGCTCTCGAGTACCTATTAAAGCGCAACCTGGTTTACCTCTTAACTTTGTTTGGGAAAAACAAAAAGAGGTAACCCAGTTAAAAATTCACTTGGATCAAATTCCTAATTGGGCGTTAATTAAAACAACGCCGCCTATCTACTTAGATTTAGATAAATATAAATTAGGCCGTATTCGTACGCCCCTCAGTGCTGATGAAATTGCGCACTTACAAACTATACCGGCGCTGCACGATACAAACTTTGACCGAATTTATAAGCAGCTTGCTGATAACTTTGGAGTAGGTGTTATTCCCCACCCTACTAATACACCAAGCACGCCTGTTAAGTCGTTGAGTAATGCCATACTTAAAGTCAGCATGTCGGGCTCAGTAATGGCTATTTCGTTATCGTTTAAGTATAAAAATAAAAACTATTTAGCGGGCACAGCGCCTGCAAAGTTAATTAATAGCGCCTTCGAAAACACCGTTACCAATGAGTTAGTCAACTTAGGCTTCGATTTTTGTAAAGGGGGTTTACACAGCGAGTTTATTTTTAGTCAGGAATCGGCTATTCACTTACATTGGCTAGTTCACGAGGTACTGCCCAGCTTTAAACAACGCGGTTGGCAAGTATCAATGAGCAAAGTTAATGTTGCTGATACTAAAAGCCAAATCTCATTGCATGTAAACAGAGCTGCAAATCATCAAATGCATAGTAAAGTAATGCTAAACGATACCAAAGTAGCTACCCTATTAAATGTAAATAATAAACTTTATGAATCGTTAAACCGTCAAAGTGAATTATTTTATTACTACCCTGTTGGCCGTCAATTTGGGGTTATTGATAAAGCAGCGTTTAATTTATTAATTGAATTTAAAATGCGATTTGAATTTATTAAAACCCGTGACGAATTTAACATTCCGCTTTCATACTTACCTGAATTAGTTCAGCACACAGCTATTGATGTAGAGCTACATGACCCGTCATTAGAGCGTTACCTTGAAGAACTAAATAACGATGCACTGCTATCACCGAAAACTGCCATTCATGGCTTACACGATTCTGTAGTATTAAGAGAGTATCAGCAAAAAGGCGTGGCTTGGCTTAACTTTTTAAAGCGTAATCAGTTAGGTGGGATTTTAGCGGATGATATGGGCTTGGGTAAAACGTTACAAGTGATTGCCTACTTAGCAAGCTCATACAATACACCGCAAGCAGGGCCTACGCTTATTGTGTGCCCTACAAGTTTAGTGAGTAATTGGCAAAACGAAATTACCAAGTTCGCAAAAAGCTTAAAAGTGACCACTATTTTTGGTGCACACCGAAATGATTCGTTGCAGCATTTGGCACAAGCGCAGTGTATTTTAACCACGTATCCGCTATTAAAACGTGACATTGCTTATTACTCACCGCTGTATTTTGAAAACATTATTCTTGATGAAGCCCAGTATATTAAAAACGATACCGCACAAGTTTCGCGGCTGGTAAAACGTTTAAATGCCGACTTTAAGCTTTGTTTAAGTGGCACCCCAATTGAAAACAATTTATTTGAATTAAAGTCATTGCTCGACTTTGCAATGCCCTCGCTTTTAGGTTCACAGGCGCACTTTAAGCAGCATTTTCAAGGCCCTATTGAACGCGAAAGCAATATTGAACGTGCAGAGCAACTAAAAGCGTTAATTATGCCGTTTATTTTGCGCCGTACTAAAGCCCAAGTGGCTCAAGAGCTGCCGCAAAAAACCGAACTTATAAAAGAGTTTGAGTTTGAACCTAAACAAAAAGACATGTACCAAGGTATAACCCGTGCGCTTGAAGAGAAACTCATTGATTTATTTGCCGAGCAAGGCGTACAAAAAAGTAAACTCGCTTTTTTAGAAGCTTTATTAAAGTTACGCCAAATTTGTTGTCATCCTAAACTCATTGAACCTGAAACTGAGGCAGCCAGTGCTAAATTAGAATGGTTATCGAGCCACTTACCTTTAATGCTTAGCCTTGGCCGTAGAGTGATTATATTTAGCCAGTTTACCTCTGCCCTTGATTTAATTGCCGAGCGTTTAAATGAGCTAAATATTAATTTTAGTATGCTAACTGGGCAAACGCGTCATCGCGACAAAGTAATAGACGAATTTACCAGTGGTAACACTTCCGTGTTTTTAATTAGCTTAAAAGCCGGTGGTACAGGGCTTAATTTAACCCAAGCCGACACCGTTATTCATTTTGATCCATGGTGGAACCCAGCCGTTGAAAAACAAGCCACCGATCGTGCTTATCGAATTGGACAAACAAACCCAGTGTTTGTTTATAAACTAATTATGGCTAACTCTATTGAACAAAAAGTATTTCAAATGCAGCAAGATAAGCAAGCGCTTGTAGATGCATTATTTACCGAAAAATCAATGAGTTTTACCCAGTTTGACGAACAACAAATGCTGTCTTTAATTAAAAGCTAAAATAACTTTAAAAAATCATGACGAGTTTTTGAACTTATTTAAATTGTGGGCGTCTATTAATATGCTTGGTTAAATTGCAGTTTCTCCAAGCTTTCATGTTGATATCCCATATAGTAGTTACTAGACATAGTAATGATTAAGCCAGCCAGTAATGCGCTGGCTTTTTTTTGCTTTTAAAAATATTTATTTTTTTATTTAATTTATTTTGAACTAATCACAAATGGCTGGGTCTATTATTATGCTTGTAGTTGATGTGTTGTTATACAAGTTTCATGTTGATTTCCCTGTTTGATTACTAATTTAGTAATACTGAGCCAGCTCTATTAGCTGGCTTTTTTTATGCCTCAAATTCAACTTTTTTTAAAATTATTTTGAACTAATTTAAATGCAGCGCGTCTACTATTAAGCTTGTAGTTGATATGTTGTTTTACAAGTTTCATGTTGATTTCCCTGTTTGATTACTAATTTAGTAATATTGAGCCAGCTTTACTAGCTGGCTTTTTTTATGCGCTTAATTTAGTGTTTTACCCTACTGCTAAAGAGCGTAATTCGTTATGATGGCATGTCACTAAATTTTAAAAGTTTATTCTATGTTTACTTCGTTTTTATCCCATTTAGATTGGTTAAGTGTTGCTACTGGCGCTTTAGCCGGTATGGCTATTTTCAGCGTTGTATCAGTCCAGTTAAGCAAAAAAATAAAGCGCCAAGTGAGTGAGCTGCAGCAAGAGTTATTGTTATTACAAAGCCAGTATGAGCATACGCAAAATCAATATGCCTCTTTAGTGGAAGAGCACGACTTGTTAGGGCTTACTCATCAAGAGCAACGTGATCAGGCGCAACATTTTAAAACGCGATTAACTGAGCAAGAAAAACAAAGCCAACTTTATAATCAATATTGGCGTAAAGCCGAAGCCGAGCTAACCGCCCTGCGCGAGCAATACAATCTGCGCGATGTCGAGCTTAATAATATACGCACTACCCTTGAGCAAAAGCAGCAACATTTCAGCGAGCAACTGGCTCACATAGAGCAAAGTAAAGAAACGCTTAAAAAAGAATTCGAAAATTTAGCCAATCAAATCTTAGAAGAAAAATCGCAAAAATTTAAAACCCTCAATCAAGAAAGCATAGAGCAGTTACTCAAGCCGGTTCAAGGTGAGCTAAAAGGCTTTAGAGATAAAATGGAATCTATTCACGTTGAAGACTTAAAACAACGTGCAGCACTTAAAACCGAGCTATTACATTTACAAGCCAAAAGCCAAGCCATTACCGAGCAGGCTGACAAGCTAAGCAATGCCTTACAAGGGCAAAAGAAAACCCAAGGTAATTGGGGCGAACTCATGCTTGAAAACGTGCTTGATAGCGCAGGACTTCGAGCTGGCACAGACTATAAACGCGAAGTGTCGTTTAATACCGAAGATGGTCGTCTTCGTCCTGATGTGGTGGTGTATTTACCCCAAGGTCGGCACTTAGTGATTGATGCAAAAACATCGTTAAATGCCTATACCCGCTACGTAAATGCCGAAACAGAGCTGGAATCTCAACAAGCGATTAAAGAGCATGTAAATGCCGTAACTGCCCGTATAAATGAGTTGGCCAGTAAATCGTATGACCGTTTACCAGGGATAAACTCGCCTGAGGTTGTTATTATGTTTGTACCGATTGAATCCGCCTTTGTAGAAGCACTTAAATACCAAAGCGACATTTACCAGCAAGCAATAGAAAAGAACATTTTGGTTGCAACTCCTACTACCCTGCTAACCAGTTTAAATATTGTTAAGCAGTTATGGCGCTTTGAAGAGCAAACTAAATATTCAAAAGAGCTGGCTAATCGTGCTGAGCGTTTTTACAGTAAGCTCAACGGCTTTTTAACCAGTATGGAAGGGGTGGGTAAACAGCTCGATAAAGCCAAAGAAACCTACGATAAAGCATTTTCTCAGTTATACCGTGGTAAAGGTAACTTAATTAAACAAGCCTCAGAATTTAAAGAGCTGGGTGTATCGGTGCAAAAAGAGTTACCTCAAGAAAGCGTTGAACGCGCTCACTTAGAGCTTGATGAATAAACACCACATATAATATTTTCGCACGGAGGTTGTGCGTTTATGTGGCTAGTTATTTACTAACTGCGCAGGCACTATAATAATATCTGTCCTTTAGGATTAACCACATGCAACGCCCAACCGTTTTTTTCATTTCTCATGGTGGCGGCCCAATGCCATTACTAGGTGATGCCAACCATGCAGAAATGCGAGCCTGCTTAGAACAAGTTGCCGCTACAATCCCAAAGCCTTCTGCTATTTTAATGATCAGCGCGCATTGGGAAGCTCAACCAATTAGTATAACGGCGCACTCCTCACCACCGCTTATTTACGATTACTACGGTTTTCCTAAGCAGGCGTACCAATTAACTTACCCTTGTGCTGGCCAGCCGCAACTTGCTAATTTAGTACAGCAAGCGCTCGCAACACATAATATTGACTCAAAACTCGATCCACAGCGTGGTTTTGATCACGGTATGTTTGTACCGTTAAAAATTATGTATCCAGAGGCCGATATTCCCTGTGTGCAAATATCCTTGCACCCAGGCCTTGATCCGCTGTTGCATGTTGAAATTGGTAAAGCGTTGCAAAGTATTGATTACGATAACTTATTAATTATAGGCTCAGGCTTTACCTTCCATAATATGCGCGCTTTTGGTGTTACCCAATCAAACGATGTTAACCAGCAAAATCAGGCATTTGAAAATTGGTTGGTAAGCACAATCGCAGATCAAACATTAACCGAGCAACAGCGTGAACAGCAATTATTAGCATGGCAGCAAGCTCCAGCTGCACGCTTTAATCACCCCAGAGAGGAGCACTTGTTACCGCTTCATGTATGCTATGGCGCTGCTATGTGTGCAAGCACTGAGGTATTTGAATTAAATATTGCCAATAAGCGAGCCAGTATGTATTTGTGGCAATAATAAAAAACACGCCAGACTTTGCTAGGCGTGTTTTTTGGTTCTACTGTATTTATTACAGTGGTTAAGCGTAAGCAATTACCATTTCATTTCGCCTTTATGAACTTTAGCGCCAATGCTAAGACCCATAGGCAATACAGTCTCTGGGTATGAGTTGATCATTTTATCTATCAGCAGCTTACTGCTATCACTACTTTGCTTAGCGTGTGCAAAATCCTTTAAATACTGGATTGAAAAATCAATATTTGCAGCATCTAATTAGGTGCCTGCTTTCTTATGCCAAGAGATCACCACGTCAGGGTTGAATGCTTTCATTTCATTAAGTTGCTTTGCCCATGCATTTGCTCTGCCTGAGTTTGTGCATCGGCTTTGGTAAATCCGGTATCAATTAAAATTGCAACGGTACGGCCATAAACCAGCGTGGCATTAACATGAAAGCTATTGCTGTCAGCGTTATACACATCAAGGGTTAATGCGGTTTCGTCTGCAATGGCGATATTGCTGATTAAAGCATGCGTAGGTTCATGGTATTCTCATCATTGGTTGCTAATGCGAGCATAATAAAGGTTTGATATGTTCAGAAAAACAACCAATAATTAGCATCATTGTTTCATGAGTCGTGTAAATACTATGGATAAACTCACCGCAGCGCAGGTTTTTGTTGATGTTGCCTACTCAGGCAGTTTTACTGCCACTGCCGAACGGCTTGAAATGTCACGCCCTATGGTTACTCGTCGTATTGAGTCGGCAGAGGCATGGCTCAATACTCGTTTGCTACACCGAACTACCCGCAAAATTACACTTACCACCGCTGGCGAGGCCTCTTTACCCGAAATAGAGCAATGGTTAGCACAGGCTAACCGTTTAGTTGAACAAACTAAAAGCCAGCAACAGTTGTCAGGTAAAATACGAGTAGTGACCAGTATGTCGTTAGGTTTTGCACAATTAGCCCCTATATTTACACGCTTTATGAAACGTCACCCTAACGTGCAAATAGACATAGATCTTAAAGACTCAACCACAGATCTAATAAAGCATGGCTATACGTATTGCAGCCAATCCTGATCCTTCGTTAATAGGTAAACCTATTGCCGAGTGTGAATCTATATCAGTGGGTGGCCTCAGCTGATTACCTTACAGATTATCCGCCAATAACGACACCACAACAGTTAAGCACTCATCAGTGTTTAGGCTATAAAAACTTTGACCGATATATTTGGCATTTACACAACGGGGATGAATTTCAATCGGTTGATGTTAAATGTAATTTAAGTGCAAACGAGGCCACCACATTACTTCATGCAGCCATAGCCGGTGGTGGTATTTCAGTGCAGCCTACGTATTTAGCAAATCAATATTTACTGGATGGTCGCTTGCAGCGTGTATTAGCGCCATGGACATTAAACCCAATGAAAATTTATGTGCTTTACCCTTCTTGTCAGCATATATCGACAACAGTAAGAACGCTAATCGACACGCTCAGTGAAGAATTTAAAAATCCAGCATGGTAATTAATTATAAAAGTTTGGGTTTAAACCATGGCTTTGTGCGTTAAACATGCTGATATTGTGTACGTTATTTTGTTACAGTAAATGTAATAAGCGCCTTAATCTATAAAGGTCAAAAGACCGAAGGAACAATAACAATGAATCTGATCAAAACATCGGGCTTGGCACTGGCCATTGTTGCGGGCTTAGGCTTGCAAGCATGTTCAAGTACTAGCATATCAACCAACAACAATGCAGCGATGAGTACCGTGAATAATCCATTAAGCCTAGCGCAAATTTATAAAGACAAAGAATTTAAAACCCAGCGTAGCACTTATTTTAAGTGGCTAGACGATGGTACCGGCTACACTGTGCTTGAAGAGCGCGAAAGTGAAAAAGAAAAAGCAGACGATAACAACGTCGATGACGAAAAAGAGCACGGCGTAAAAGGCAACGACATTGTATTTTACAATGCTGACGGCACAGGCCGTAAAGTACTGGTTGAGTTTGAAAAGCTGTTGCCAGAGGGCGCAGACGAGCCATTTGCAATCGAAAGCTATCAGTGGTCAAAAGACGGTAAATGGCTGATGGTATTTACCAACAGTGAGCAAGTTTGGCGTTCGCGCAGCCGAGGCGACTTTTGGTTACTTAACCTTGAGACAAACCAATTACAGCAATTAGGTGGTAAAGACGTTGAGCCAACTAAGTTAATGTTTGCTAAGTTCTCGCCAGATAGCTCAAAAGTGGCTTACGTACGCGATAACAATATTTATATGCAAGCGGTTGGTAGTAACGATGTAACCGCGCTCACAACCGATGGCAGTGCCACCATTGTTAACGGTAATTTTGATTGGGTATACGAAGAAGAGTTCACTATTGCCGATGGTTTTCGTTGGAGCCCCGACAACAAATCAATCGCCTATTGGCAGCTTGATACCAGTGACGTTAAATTTTTCACTATGATTAACAACACCGACGAACTGTACCCTACCCTTAAAGAATTCCCTTATCCTAAAGCCGGTGAAACCAACTCTGCCGTGCGTGTTGGTGTGGTAAGCCTTAGTGATAAACAAACCCGTTGGGCTGAGCTTGAGGGCGATAACCGCGACCGTTATATTCCGCGTATTAGTTGGGCGGGCACCGGTAATGAATTAATGATCCAAGACTTAAACCGCCCACAAAACCATAACAAAGTGTGGTTGTTTGATTGGCAAAAGCAGCAACTGACCAAAATTTTAGAAGACAAAGACGATGCGTTTATCGAATGGTTTTATAAAGCCAACTGGTCAAAAGACGGTGAGTTTTTTATTTGGCATAGCGAACGCGACGGTTGGCGTCATCTTTACCGTGTATCGCGCGATGGCAAAACTATTATCGACCTAACCCCAGGCGATTACGACATTATTGATATGCTTACCATCAATGAAGACAAAAACGTAATGTATTTTATTGCCTCGCCAAACGATCCTGGTCAGCGTTATTTATACAGCACACCGCTTGATGGCAGCAGTAAACCGGTACGGGTAACACCTGCTGAGTTTGAGGGCTCAAACAGCTACTACATGTCAAAAGATGCCTCATGGGCAATGCATACTTACTCAAAATTTGGTACGCCACCGACTAAAGAGATCATTAAAGTGAGCGATCACAGTAATGTAAAAACCTTAGTTGAAAATACAAAGCTCAAACAAAAGCTTGCTGAGCAAAGCTTACCAAAGCATGAGTTCTTTAAAGTAAACGCGCAAGATGGTACCGAGCTTGACGGCTACATTATGTTCCCAGAGAACATGGATAAAAGTAAAAAATACCCAATTGTGTTTTACGTATACGGTGAACCATGGGGCTCTACCGTGCAAGACCGCTGGGAAGGTAACAGTTACTTATATAAATCGTTACTAACGCAAAAAGGCTTTATTGTGGCATCGGTTGATAACCGCGGTACACGTGCACCAAAAGGCCGCGATTGGCGCAAATCGATTTATAAAAAAATTGGCTCTATTACCGTGCAAGACCAAGTCGACGCCCTAGATGCCATGGCTAAACGTTGGAATGTAATAGACACAGACCGCGTTGGCGTATGGGGACACTCAGGCGGCGGTAGCTCAACCCTTAACTTATTGTTCCGCCATGGTGATAAATTTAAAGTAGGCATTGCCTCAGCACCCGTGCCGGACATTCGTTTATACGACACCATTTACCAAGAGCGTTATGCGGGCAACCCAAACATAGATCCTGAGAGTTACGATAACACCTCGCCGATTACCTTTGCTAAAAACCTAACCGGTAAGTTATTGCTTATTCACGGCACAGGCGATGATAACGTGCATTATCAAGGCTCAGAGCGCTTAATTGACGAGCTTGTAAAGCATAACAAGCAGTTTGAGTTTTTCTCATACCCTAACCGCTCACATAGCCTACGTGAAGGCAAAGGCACCACTTTGCATTACCACACTATGATGGCTGATTTTTTTGAAAAGCACTTACTAAACAAGTAATCGCTTTAAAAAAATAAAATACTAAAGCCGCACACTAATTATTAGTGTGCGGATTTTTTAATCAAAGTGTAACGGGGGTTTACAGCAGGGTTGAAAGGTTAAAGGAGCAAGGCCAAAGGTTTTTAATTACGATAGGTTAGGTAGAGTGCAACGAAACCCAACAAAAATACAACGTTATTGGCAGGATCAAGATGTCCCCGTACTCTCCTTCAATTGGTTGCAAATAGAGTTTAGTGATATCGTCAGAATGAGGGGCAAATTGTTGATTGATATATATCATTTTATCAATTATCTTATATGTGCTTCGAGATGAGGAGAACACTCCAATTAGGCTCGGAGGTTTATAACATGTTGTCAAGTACTATCGGAACGCCACAACAGGCAAACGATAAGAACGATAAGATTACATGGACTAAGGTCTTCTGAATGTTTATGGATACCTCCAAGTTAATAGTTATATTATAATTCATGTCTAACATTACGCGGCGACGTTTTACAAGATGGTTACTTAAGTAACTTGGTTAAGCCGAGGTAAGGCGATTGGAATTGCCGCAGTTCTAAGTCTGCCTCGGTTTTGCTAGAGAGTTTATTATGGACGATAATCACCCCAGCTGGTATCGAAGAAGAGGTTATCTTCACTTTGATCTACCTATTGGTACAAAGAAAGCAATTAGCTTAACCTCCAATCCTAGCTTCGTAAAAAAGCACTCATTTTATCCCTTGATAAATTATGAGGTTAGTTCAAAAAAAATAAATAAAGATAAATTATCAGGCAAGCTTTTGGTTAAGAATAAAATGCGACCAATAGCTTATTCGTCCCATGTTGATAGTCATATTTATGCTTTTTATGCTGAAAAATTGAGTGAACTATATGAAGGGACATTAAAAGATAATGGTCTCGATAAGTCTGTTCTTGCTTTCAGAAATTTAGGAAAAAGTAATATAGATTTTGCTTATGAAGCATTTCTTAAAATAAAAGAAATGGGAGAATGCAGCGCTGTAGCGCTCGATTTTTCTAAGTTTTTTGATACTTTAGATCATAATTTACTTAAAAAATCTTGGTGTAAACTTCTCGGCCAAGAAAAACTTCCACCCGATCACTTCAATGTTTTTAAATCAATTACTAAGTTCTCGACGGTAGATAAGTTGGAGCTATATAAATTATTCTCAATTTCAAAAAATAAACCTAGAAATCAACATAAACGGATTTGTAGCTCTGAGGACTTTAGAACAAAGGTACGGGCAGAAGGTTTAATAAAACCAAATTTATGTGGGTATGGCATACCTCAAGGCTCTCCTATCAGTGCGCTTTTATCCAATATTTATATGTTGGACTTTGATTTAGAAATGAAAAAATATGCTGATATACATGGTGGTTACTACTTTAGATATTGTGATGATATGCTGTTTATTATGCCTAAAAGGCTTAAAAACAAAGTAGCAGGGTTTGCTCAAAAGCATATATCAAAGTTAAAAGTACGTATTAATCCAGATAAAACAGAGATCAGACAATTTAATAAGGTAGGAAATATTCTTAAAGCTGATAATACATTGCAATATCTTGGCTTTATTTTTGACGGTGAAAATATTTACTTACGTTCTTCTTCCCTAGCTAGATACTCGGAAAAAATGAGAAGGGGTGTTAGTCTCGCGAAGCAAACAATGAGAAAATATAATGATATCAGAGCTATGAAAGGAGCTGATGAAAAAGCTCTTTATAAAAAAAAGCTTTATAGCCGTTATACTCACCTAGGGGGACGTAATTTTATTACATATGGGCTTAGGGCTGCTAATAAAATGGAAAGTAATACAATTAAAAAGCAATTAAAACCATTATGGCGACGCTTTCATGAAGAATTGGATAAGGATTAACTAGTGCAGGTTAGCCATATTGGCGCTGTATTAGTTTATTCATGGCCAGCCACCATGTTCTGGATTTGCGTTATTAATTTACTTTTAGCCTTTTCATCGTGTTGAGGTATAACCACATCTATTTTTACCTCTAAACCTAAAGCTTCCATTAAATCAAACGCGCGGCCAATTGATAACGAACCTGTGCCATTTTCAAAATCACTTACTGTATTAATACTAATACCGGAGAAATCTCCCGCAGTTTTTTGGTCAAGCTTTTGGCTTTTTCTCACAATGCTTGCCAATTTACCTAATTGTTTTGCTGACTTTATCGTGACTTCCATTACCAATCCAAAATTCACAGTGTTTTGTGAATAATAGTTAAAAAAGTACAAAAAAGCTAATAATTCACAATATTTTGTGAATTACAGCGAAAGTTAACTCACTAAAGGATAAATTCACAGTATTTTGTGAATTAGTAAATTAATAGGCATGAACCTAATAAATTCACAATAAACTATGAATTTAGGTAATTGAAAATTTCACTCTCTTTTTAATCAAAATGGTGTGAGGGGTTTACAGCTGAGGTCAAAGGTTAAAGGAACAAGGTCAAAGAATTTTAGTCATGGTAAGTTGGGTAGAGTACAACAAAACCCAACAAGGAAATACTGCTCAATAGGTAATAAGTGAATCGTTTAATGTTAAACACAGCTTGGTACGAGAATAGAAATAAAAAGAGTAGCATCCATGCTACTGCAAGTGCGATATTAATAAAAACTATGAGCTTGGTTGCGAAGGTTGATACTTATTAACGAGAATTTGCTGCAAACTTTTTAGTGCCCGCTTTATCGCTTGCAGCATACTTCTTCCTTTTGTATTTACATTAATACTGGGTAGTCCAGGCAAAAGAATATTAATTTTGCATTGCTGCAAAGTGCCGTGGCGCTCACTCGAAAGATCATTTATTTGAATCTCAACTTTACGAATATTTAAAGCATGTTTTGCCAATTGGCTTTTTATCAACTTCAAAAGCGACATCTTTTCACTTGCGTTAATTATCTTGTTTTTAACTGTAAGTTTTAGCTTCATGCAATTACACCTTTTAATAGTAACTATGTTGCAGGCATGACTGTAATCTACTAACTTAGTGGCAAAGGAAAAAGCTGATTATTTCTTACTTTAAAACAGGTATTTTCGAATGATTACCAACATTAACTACAATCACTTATATTATTTTTGGCAGGTAAGTAAGCATGGAAGTATTGCAGCGGCGAGTAAAATACTTAATTTAACGCCGCAAACGGTCAGCTCACAAATTACTAACTTAGAGCAACGATTAGGAAAACCACTGTTTGTTCGCCAAGGGCGAGGCCTACAGTTAACGGAATTTGGCCATGTAACTCAGCAATACACCAATGATATGTTTGCTATTGCTCACGAATGGCTAGAAACCACGCAAGGTGATACCACGCAATACTCACGAACGTTAAAGGTGGGTATTTCAGACGTGTTGCCTAAATCACTGGTGTCGAAGTGGCTAGCGCCTTTAATTAATAACGACCGTATTACCAACTTGCACTGTATTGACGGCCAACAAGATGAGCTGCTTGCACAAATGGCGATTCATAAGCTCGACTTAGTGTTAGCCGATAAACCACTCGATACCACCTTGCCATTTAAGGCGTTTTGTCATGAAATAGGTAAAAGCCAAATCGCTCTTTTTGGTAACGAAACATGGCATTCGCAGTTACATAAGCAGTTTCCGCAGTCTTTAAATAACAAGCCCTTAGTGCTCCCCGCAAAAGAAAGCCCTGTCGCGCGGGCTATTTATTATTGGCTGCAAGAGCAAGACATTGAAATGACAATAGCTGGCCATGTTGACGACAGCGCATTAATGAAGTCACTCGGTGAGCAAGGGTTTGGGATATTCCCTGCGCCTATTTTGGTAAGAGCCGAAGTAGAGCGCCATTACGGCGTAAATTACATTGGTACAATTGATAATGTTTATCAGCATTATTATGCCTTTACGCCCGACAGGCTCATTAAAGACAGTATTTATGACGAATTTATAAAGCACGCGCAAATGACGTAGATTTTAGTTAATCGCCTTAAGATGTTAAAGGTTAAAGGTTAAAGGTTAAAGGTTAAAGGTTAAAGGTTAAAGGATTCGGACTCTAACGCTCAACACCTACGCGAGATGAACCCGCTGCTACTAGTCGCTAATATTCTAGGTAGCAGCGGCTTTATGCCGCGTGTTTTTAAGGCTCATATAAATGCTCTTATCGAGTAAACATATTGATTGCCATTATTATTAATAAGCCGGCAAATATTTTTTTAATTGTTGAAACCGGTAAGTAATGCGTGGCTTTAGCACCGAGTGGCGCAGTAAACCATGAGGTGCATACAATACCCAATAAAGCGGGCAAATACACAAGGCCTGCAAATCCTTGTTTTAGGCTAAATAACTGGCTGCCTGAGCTGATATAACCCATTGAACCAAACAGCGCTATCACAATGCCTGAGGCCGAGGCGCAGCCAATGGCTTTTTTCATATCAACAGAAAAAAACGTTAGTAGCGGCACTAATACTGCCCCGCCGCCAATGCCAATCATGGCAGACAAGCCACCGGTTATGGTCGTATAAACACTCAGTAGCCCTTTGTTTGGTAACGGGCGCGCTATTGCGGAATCACTCTTACCTGAAAAAATCATTTTAAGTGCAATTAGCACTACGCTTACAGCAAACACCAAACGCACTACATGCTCAGGTAACAGCGCAGCCATAAAGCCACTAATAAGCGCGCCAAAGGCAACGCCTGCCATAACCCAAGGTGCAATATCCCAGGGCACATTGCCATTTTTATGATGCGCAATAGCCGACGAGGTCGAAGTAAATAAAATAGAGGCCAGCGAGGTCGCAATGGCAACCACCACCACTTGTTCAGGTGGCAAAGCATTAAAGTGCAGTAATATCATGCTGAGTATGGGTACAATAACCAGCCCGCCCCCTATTCCTAATAAGCCTGCTAAAAAACCAACACCACTGCCAAGTATGGCGCAGTAAATAATTAACACTATTAAATCACTCATTCCTTTTGTCTCTTCTTATGTTAGGGGTTGTTATGCTCTGTGGCGGTGAGTTGCGTGTAAAAAACGTTTAATAAAACAGCTAAGCTCACCAAGGTTTAGTCGAGTATATCAACAACCGTTTATGCAAATCCCACTTTAAGTGCCTATAAGCATTGAATAATACTCACGTTTTGTATGAATAAATCACAATATCCGTAAAAACATCTAGAAATCTAGACTTCTAAAGTGGGTTTTGTCGCAGGGGGGGCGTCTACTAGCCTAATTTATTCATGCAACTTAGTAAGAGAGTGAATCTGGCTCATGTTTTACCTGAAATAATACCGTTTTTCTTCATGCTACATACCGCGTATAAATTTATTAACTCTGCACAGCACCATTACAGTTATCCCGTTAGTTTGGTTTTAACAGCAAGTAATGTGTCATTGATAAAAGCAGTAATAACTCAGATTGAAAGGATACGGCTATGAGCACTGATCTTACATTTACGATTAAAAGCACTAATTTGGATGAAAACTATCATCCATCAAATAACACACGTATTACGACCAATTTCGCTAATTTAGCAAGGGGTGAAAGCCGCCAACAAAACCTGCGTAATACCCTAAAAATGATCAACAATCGTTTTAATGCACTGGCCAGTTGGGATAACCCAGAAGGGGATCGTTACGCGGTTGAGCTCAAGATCATTTCGGTTGATTTAAACATTGCAGGCAGTGGCCAAGCATTTCCGTCAATTGAGGTATTAAAAACCAATATTATTGACCACCAAACTAACGAGCGAATAGAAGGCATAGTGGGTAATAACTTTTCATCCTATGTGCGCGACTACGATTTTAGTGTGTTATTGCTTGAGCATAACAAAAGCAAACCGCAATTTAGTATTCCCGATAACTTTGGTGACTTACACGGCAAGTTGTTTAAATGCTTTGTAAACTCAGATACCTATAAACAGCATTTTAAAAAGCCACCAGTTATTTGCTTAAGCGTGTCTGATAACAAAACCTATCAGCAAACCGAAAATCTACACCCCATTTTAGGCGTAGAGTATCAGCCTAATGAGTCGTCGTTAACAGAGCAATATTTTAAAAAAATGGGCTTACAAGTGCGCTACTTTATGCCACCAAACAGCGCTGCACCGTTAGCCTTTTACTTTTTTGGTGACCTCCTTAACGACTACAGCAACCTTGAGCTAATTAGCACTATTAGCACCATGGAAACGTTTCAAAAAATTTATCGTCCAGAAATTTATAACGCTAATGCCGCTGCAGGCAGCCGTTATAAACCTAATTTAAAAAATGACGATCATTCATTAACGCAAATTGTGTATGACCGCGCAGAGCGAGGTCAATTAGCGGTTGAGCAAGGCAAATTTACCGAGCAGCATTTTATTAAGCCTTATCAATCAGTGCTGCAGCAGTTCTCAGCAAGTATCGCTTAATCACACAACAAAATTAAAGGCAGCATTTATTATGAAAAAACTATTACCCACATCATCAGCTGGCAGCTTGCCAAAACCGTCATGGCTTGCTGAGCCCGAAACCTTATGGTCGCCATGGAAATTAAAAGGTAGCGAGCTGGTTGATGGCAAACACGACGCCCTGTGTATTTCCCTGCACGAGCAACAAACCGCAGGCGTAGATATAGTCAGCGATGGCGAACAAACTCGCCAACACTTTGTAACCACCTTTATTGAGCACTTAAATGGCGTTGATTTTGAAAACCGTAAAACAGTTAAAATTCGCGACCGTTACGACGCCAGCGTACCCACAGTGATTGGCCCTGTGTCTCGCACTAAATCGGTATTTGTTGAAGACGCTAAGTTTTTACGCCAGCAAACCAGCCAACCAATTAAATGGGCACTGCCTGGGCCCATGACTATGATCGACACCCTGTATGACGATCACTATAAAAGCCGTGAAAAACTGGCATGGGAATTTGCTAAAATACTTAACCAAGAAGCCAAAGAGCTAGAAGCCGCAGGGGTTGATATAATTCAATTTGATGAACCCGCTTTTAACGTGTTTTTTGACGAAGTAAACGACTGGGGCATAGCCTGCCTAGAGCGAGCCATAGAAGGGTTAAAATGCGAAACCGCCGTGCATATTTGCTACGGCTACGGCATTAAAGCCAACACCGATTGGAAGAAAACCCTTGGCACCGAGTGGCGACAATACGAAGAAGTATTCCCTAAGCTGCAAAAATCGAATATTGATATTATTTCGCTCGAATGTCAAAACTCACATGTACCCATAGAGCTACTCGAACTGGTGCGCGGTAAAAAAATAATGGTGGGCGCAATCGATGTAGCCACCAATACTATAGAAACACCCGAAGAGGTGGCCAAAACCCTACGCGAAGCGCTTAAATACGTTGATGCCGACAAACTCTACCCCTGTACCAACTGCGGCATGGCACCCCTACCCCGCGATATAGCAAACGGTAAGCTAAACGCTCTTAGCAAAGGCGCAGAGCTAGTACGTAACGAACTGTTAGCAGCGAATGTCGCTTAATTCTTAGTTAAAGCAGCTGTAAAAAAGCCACGCCTTAACACATGTTGAGGTGTGGCTTTTTTAATCAAAATGTAAGGGGGGGTTACAGTTAAAGTGCAAGGTCAAAGTCAAAGGTGAAAGGGAAAAGGTTTAAGTTCGTTGAATATTGGTTGGGTGAGTGCAGCAAACCTAGCGTAATTAACCTCAGAACTGCATAAGAATTAAAGCCGAGTCACTTTTATACTCGGCTTTTTAGTCTGAAAAGTATAGGCAATTAATCCAGCCATTAAATTAACCATAAATGAGATGCCGCTGCGGTGCCTTGTGTGGTCTATTTGAGCCATATTTTTCAGCTGACTCTATTAGGTGTTTAAGCCATTGAGGTTCAAACAATAAACAAAAATCATCGACATCTAGGTAAATTGCATCTAAGTTATTCATGCCCTTGCCTCGGTAACCTTGTGTTTCTTAGTCGAAAGATCTGATCACCGCAAGGGCATTTAGTTCCATTTCTTATGTGCAGCTCAGGTTATTTACGCTTCTTGTCGTGGGTTTAACCTGAATAACGACGTGTTAGTAAGTAAAACTGAGCAAACCAAAGCGTTTACTCATTTTATAAGCCAAGTTGGTGAATGGATAAATACCGACTACGCGCTGGATAAAAAAGAACAAGCACGGTTATTACTCGATTCATTAAGTAGCGCCATTGATCGAGCTCATAGTTTAGCCCTTGCTACTACTTTACATATCAACAATTGCCATCGTCAGCTGCACACCGTTATTTGTGAACACTTTAATCTTGATGCGCCATTTACTGAAAAAAACCAGCGTTTAGCCTGTTGCCGCTATTATTTAGCCTGTTATAGCAAATGCCAAACCTGCCCTAAAAAGGACATTAATACCAATGAACCAACGTCTTAAAACGATTGATCTTGTGCGTGGTGCGAGCGTTTTCATTATGATTATTGTGCATACCTTATGGATGTATGCCTCCACAACGCTTCAAAGTGAAAGCGCATTTGGTACGGTTGTACATATACTTGGCAAAGGCACCGCCTCGTTTTTGGTGGCTATGGGGCTATTTATGGCGCTTTCGC
Organism: Pseudoalteromonas sp. 2CM28B; assembly: GCF_023161935.1. Taxonomy (NCBI): domain Bacteria; kingdom Pseudomonadati; phylum Pseudomonadota; class Gammaproteobacteria; order Alteromonadales; family Pseudoalteromonadaceae; genus Pseudoalteromonas; species Pseudoalteromonas sp. 2CM28B. The sequence continues at coordinate 69,793 of NZ_JALNTH010000012.1, read as the reverse complement.
GCAGGCAAACACCCTTGCTATTAATTAAGCGTGGCATACAGCTTTTACTGCTTGCTTATTTTATGAATGCGGTCAAGTCCTGGCTGCCTATTGAAGTATTTAATACCATGCCTGAGGCGTTTATAAATGCGTATGGCTGGCAAAGTCCGCTCAGTGCTGGGCAGTTACAATTATTTTACAACTGGCTGGAGTTAGCTTATTGCTGTTTGGTGTGCTTAATATTGACCGTTGGAAAACAACATGGATTGCGGGTTTAGCCATTGCAATTGCAGTTTTGAGCCAGTTTGTAAGGCGGCTGCAATTTACGCTTTCACCTTATTTTAGCGATTTGTTTTTTTGCTAATAACTATCAGGTGCATTTTCCGGTATTTCTTTTGATAAGTGCGATATTAACGGGGTATGTACTTTGTCGTTTATACAGTAGTAACCACCAATGTGCCGATTACTTATATAAAGTATGTGCACAACTTGGTGCTGCTTTACTAGTTATTGGCGGCATATGGTTAGCCATTGATTTTAAAGGTCAGTTTGGCAAATTTTTCAATTTAAATGGCGGCGGTATTAGCTATTTAATTGGCTTAAATTTATGTGCCCTAGCGGCTATACAGTATATTTTTGCTGATAAATATAATGGCCCTATTACACGTGCTCTTTTATATGCCAGTAAACATGTTACCGCTTTGTATGTTATTCAGTGGGTCCTTATTTGCTGGTTTATGGGTGTGTTTGGTTATCATACGCAGTCGCTTGTGCCAACCTTGTGTCTAATGGCGCTTATGAGTTTACTCACTTTTGCAATACACAAAATGTATTTGCAAACTAAGTTAACCCTACTTGGTTTTAAGCAAAAATCTAAACGTGCAGCATAAACTGTAAAGGGGCTTTACGGACGCTGATTTGGGTGCCCTAGCTTGCTTTTATTGCGTCAATAACGCTATGCATACGCTTTGCTAACGGCCTATTTCGGTGATGGCACACATAAATATTTTCGCTAATTGGTTTGGTTAAATGATGCGTTTTAATAAGCGCAGGTTTATTAAAAGCACTTACTGCGTGTGCGGGTAAAACCGTAAAACCGAGCCCTAAACTTACCGGCTCTAGTATTAAACTTATTTGGTTAGAAAACCCCGTGCGCTTAATTTGATCAACATGTTCAAACTCACTGTAGTTTTCGCTAAGTAAAAGCTGCGCGTGGTGTTTTGCATCGGGGTGGCTAATAAAACCCAGTTCATTTAATGCGCTCCATGTTGGATTTTTTATTGCGGCCGGTGTTACCAATAGTAAAGGTTCTTGGCCTATTTTATGGCTAGTAACTTCGCTAAGGGTAGGCGCTTGAGTTAAAAAGCCAATATCGGCGCTGTGGTTTGCCACAGCTTGCTCTACACTGGTATTTGGAGCAAAGCGGTAATCTATAATTAGCTCCTTGTGCTCTACTTGCAATGCTAATAGTTGATTGTAAAACTGCAGCCCGCAACTGCCTGGCGATTGTATTTTAACTAAACCGCTGCAAGGTGAATCATCTTTTAATTGCTGCTCTAAAAACTGCCATTCTTTGAGTAACTGACTACCCTGCTGATATAAATTTTGACCCTGAACGGTAAGGGTAAATTGTTTACCGTGGCGCTCAAGCAAGGCGCAATTTACTTGCTGCTCTAACTTTTTTATATGTTGGCTTACGCCTGACTGGGTCATATAAAGGCGCTCGGCGGTTTGGGTAAAATGGTTTACCTCAACTAAAGTACAAAACGTGTTTAACCATGTAGGATTTATCATTACAAAACATACTCAAAATGATGATTAATGATAATTTTACTTAATGTTGGTCGGTTCGTAAACTAATTCCATCAACTAAACATAGTTAAGTAGGAGTATTTATTATGAGTCATACATATCCACGTAGTTTTTCGCACATTGGTATTTCAGTACCGGATGTTGAAAAAGCCGTAGAGTTTTACACTAAGGTGATGGGCTGGTACACCATAATGGAGCCTACCGTGATCACTGAAGACAACAGCCCAATTGGCGAAATGTGTACCGATGTATTTGGTCCAAATTGGGAAAAATTTAAAATAGCGCACCTTTCAACAGGCGACCGTGTTGGGGTAGAAATTTTTGAATTTAAAGACCAAGAAAACCCTAAAGACAACTTTGAATACTGGAAAACCGGTATCTTTCATTTCTGTGTACAAGACCCAGATGTTGAAGGCTTAGCGGATCGTATTGTTGCTGCAGGTGGTAAAAAGCGTATGCCAGAGCCACGTTACTACTACCCTGGCGAAAAGCCGTACCGCATGATCTACATGGAAGACCCATTTGGTAACATCCTTGAGATTTACAGCCACAGCTACGAGCTTATATACAGCGCAGGCGCTTACTAAAAGCACATAGCTTAAAGTATTTAGTAAAAACAAAGGCCGCAGTATTTATTACTGCGGCTTTTTGTGCCTAAAAAGAATACATTGCCTAGGTGAATTAGTGCTGATAACGTGATAAAACAAAACTACTTATAACTCCATGTTTTAAATTAAGGACAATAATGAACATTTCATTGGAAGATGTCACCTCTGCTAATTACGAAGAGGTATGCGATTTAGACGTTACCAAAGCGCAACAAGATTACGTAGCGAGTAATATGTGGTCGTTAGTTGAGTCTCATTATAATGTTGGGTATACCTGTAAAGCGAATTAACCTGAACTCTGGATAATAAATCTATCTCAAGCAGCTATTTTCAGCGCTAACTTCGTTGAATTTAATTGCAATAGGCTAGCTATTGACGCGTAATTTCGCCTTATTTTCACTGAAAATCTCTGGCTAGAGAGAATAAGCATAAATATCAATTTTGACTCAATACGTTAGTAAATCCCTTAACCAGAGTTCAGATTATTTAGCAAAAATAATAAGCCTGTAGGCTTTTTTATGTGGGTGTAAGAAACCCCTACAAAGGTTTCTATTTGGCGTTTTATGGTAGATAAACATCATCAAAATAAAGGTATTGGCCGCCAAGCACTATTCATGGCAATTGCAGAGATTAAAACGACTTCTAAGCTTGAACAAATCGAGATTTGTTATAACCCGCAAAACCCTGTTGCTAAGGATTTTTATTCTAGTTTTGGGTTTGAAGAAGTTGGCCTAGATGAAGACGAAGAAGATATGTTAGCCATTATTAATATAAAAAGTTAACCCAATTTTGTTTAGCGCGTTGCTTATTGCCATAAAAATTAGTGCTTAGTAAGGTGTGGAGGATGTTGCAGTGCTAATTTTTTTAGCTGTGTAATACATGAAAGCGCTAAATCATGATATTCATCGTCACTATACAATATCTCGTTTAGCAGATTAATAGATTGTATGAGTGCATTGTGCGCAGCACTTTGTTCGCCTAAAAAGTGAAGTGTGGAATAAAGGCGCTCTGTAAGTGAGGTAATTTGTACTACTTGCTGTTTGTTTGCACAATTATACATTTGAGCTAACAAGGACGCACTTTCAAGTGCACACCCCAAGTACGGCAATGCTTGTGCAAATTGGTATCGTTTAAACAGCGCTTCGCCACTTAGCTGCGCGTTTTGAATATCTATAATTGCTTGTTCTGGTTGACATAAAACATGTTGTTTGTGTCGAGCACATAAAAAAGGTAAGGCCATGGTACGTTCCATATTTGTATATTTTTTAAGACTGTAAAACAGAAACTCCAAAACATCAAATGATAATTGTTTTTATTTGCATTTGTGGGTTTGAAGCAGTTTGTTGTGTATACTAACTTCATTGTTTTGATTCTTATTTTTATAAAAACCGATATGAAAAACCCATTTTTAGCACTTGTTTTATTCAGTGGATTATCAGGCTGCAGTATAAACACAGTATCAGTATCTCAAAGTTCATCCTTGTATAATTACGGGCTTTATAACGCAAATGGCCAGCGAGTTAATTCAATATTGTCAGAGTCCACGCTTTTGAATGCCGATGTTGTTTTAGTTGGTGAGTGGCATACACACCCCGGTGTGCACTTATTTCAAGCTGAGCTATTTCAGCAATTAAGCACGCAAAATAAGCCTATTGCCTTATCGCTTGAGCAATTTAGCCGCGCTGATCAGCAAACACTAAACCTTTATCTTGAGAGTAAAATAGGTGAACAATACCTAATTGATAATACTAAGGCTTGGGCTAATTATAAGAGTGATTATCGTGCGTTAGTGGAATTGGCGAAGATGCAAAATAGCGATGTAATAGCTGCAAATGCGCCTAAGCATATTGTTACCTGTATTGGTCGCCAAGGTATTAATTATATTAATAAGCTCGACGCACAACAGCGTAGTTTTATTGCAAAAGAGATAGATATTTCTCCAAGCCTTTATAAAGAACGCTTTATGCAATCCATGCATCATGGAACGGCGAGTAAAAACGAAAAACTATACGCCGCGCAAGTTACTTGGGACGAAACCATGGCTGAGTCTATCGTTAACTATATTAGTCAAAATAAGGGCACGCAGGTTATACATTTAGCCGGTGACTTTCATGTGAGAAATGGTGAAGGCATAGCGCGGGTAATTAAGCGAATTGCCCCAGAGCTTAATATTGTATGGATATCGCCAGTATCAAAAGTACAATCTGAGCAAAGTGGTTATCAATTAGAAGTCAACGCTTTGCCTGCTCGCTATGTGCAAAAAGCACATCAACAAGCTGCATTTAAAGCGTTAGCTAAACGAGGCGAGCAAACAGCCTGCTTATAAAATAACGACATAGTTAGTGAATTTCTTAAACAGGGCTCAGGTTAACTATGTCGTCATGTATTTAGTTTATTTACTTCGAGCTTGGTTGGTTAGCTCAACCAGCGCTTTACGTATCTCTAATGGGCTATCGCACTCGTTCGCAAAATTAATAAAGTAATTACGCTTGTGGCTTTGTATATAAAAGCCTGTGGGTAGTAGGCCGCTCATTATTGGGGTGTTATCGGCTACGTTATAGTGCTGCATTAATATCAGCGACATAGCATCTTGATGATCTTCATTCATATGAGTGATCATGCTTTGCTGCTGGCTTTCATCCCACTTTTTAGGCTGAGCTTGCCACTCGTTTTGCTCAAGCCAAAATATTTTTCCAAAACCGCCAATATAACGCACCCGCACTACATCTAATTGCCAAAGCTGAAAATCATGCGCATTGCGATAGCTTGCAGCCTCAGGGTACAAAGCTATATATTTATCAAGTAGCACTTCGCTTTGCTCTTTTGCCACAATAGAGCCATCACCTACGAGTGTTACTCGCCCATGTTCGTTTTGATCGCCATAATCGGCGGCATCAAAAATAGTCAGACTCATGCGTGAGTCCTGTTTTAAATTTTTGGTGTGCTGAGCTATGTCACTAATAAAAAAGTAGATGCGGCCTTGTTCGTCACACATATAAGGTGTAACAGAGCCAAACGGATAGCCGCGTAAATTATTTGAAATGGTCGACATTACGCCGGCATGGGTTTTAAAAACGAGCGTGCGTGCGTCGTTTAATGCTTGTTCTCTCATGAAAACTCCTGACGTTGAGAAAAAACCATGGGCGCATCGTTATAAGGATGAGGGTTAACGTGCAATTTCATGGCGTACATTTGTTGTAAGTTTTGTGCTGTTAAAACGGTATTTATAGACCCGCTTTGCAGCACTTTTTGGTTGTGTAATAAGATAGCGTTGGTTGCATAAAGGCTTGCTAAATTAAGATCGTGTATAGCAATAATGGCGCTGTTTCCTTGCTTTACAAAGGTTCTAACACAGCTAAGTAAGGTATGTTGATGACGCATATCTAGCGCTGATGTTGGCTCATCGAGTAACATTAATTTAGGCTCAGTTTGCGCAGTAAAAGCATCTAACTGGGCTAATGTGCGCGCCATATGAACACGCTGTTGTTCGCCGCCCGAAAGCGCACTCATTCGACGTGTTAGGTAATGGGTTAAATCCATAAGTGAGGCATATTTTTGAACTTTATTGGCTTGTGTTTTAAGAGACTCTGTATAGGGATAGCGACCCATAGCAATGAGTTCAAATACACTAAAATCAAAGCCAACATGGTTACTTTGCATCATTACAGCGCGCTTGCTAGCTAATTGCTCTTTAGAAAATGAATGCAAAGGCTTGGTATTAAATAGTATATCTCCCTCAAAGGGATGCATGCCTGCCAAAGTATGCAGTAAGGTTGATTTACCTGCACCATTTTCGCCTATCAGAGCGACAAGTTGTCCTGCTTGGATATTGCCGCTAATATCCTCTAAAACACGATGCGTGTTAAAGCCTATATTGAGGTTGTTAAACGTGATCATGACCAATCTCGCTTATTTTTAATGATCAAATATATAAACAGAGGAGCCCCAAGTAACGCCGTTATAATGCCTATCGGCAGCTCCGCAGGCATAACAACCAAGCGTGCTAACCAATCTGAAAGTAGCAACACTATGACACCTAAAAGCATACAAAGTGGCAGCATATTCCGTAAGTGTGGGCCAACCATGAGGCGTGCGATGTGAGGGACAACTAAACCAACAAAGCCAATTAAACCTGTTAGCGCAACCACCGCACCTACGCCCAATGCAACTAATATAATGACGTATAATTTAAGCTTGCTGGTATCCACTCCTAAGTATTGGGCTTGTGATTCACCGATAAGAAGTAGATTCATTGGCTCTTTTAATCGCCATAGCCCGATAAGACTCAGTAATAGCAAAGGACTCGCCTGTTTTATATTATCCCAGCTTGCACCGCCTAATGAGCCCATGGTCCAATAGTTAATTAATCGCAGTGCGCTGTCATCGGCATAAAAACTTAATAATCCAATAACAGCGAATGCCAATGCATTAATGGCGACACCGACTAATATAAGTGTATTTATATTAATTTGTTTTTGTTGTTTTGAGACTAAATATACCAGCGATGTTACTGATAGTGCGCCCAAAAATGAGGCATAAGGTAAGTAGTGTTGGGCGTTAAAATTAAATTGTGCACTAAGAGCAATAAAAGCAACCGCGACCATTGCAGCGCCTGCGCTTATACCAATAATAGAAGGATCAGCAAGCGGGTTACGACACAGCGCTTGAGTTGCAGCTCCTGTTTGTGCAAGTACTAAACCCACCATCACTGCAAGGACAAAACGAGGCAGGCGTATTTGTGTAACCACATTGATTTGTAGCGCATCAAATTGACTAAAATGTTCAGGAGCTAGCCATGCAATCGCTAAACGCCAATCCCACCCTGCCGCTCCATAGCCTATGCTAAGTAATGCTAAAGCAAAAATGCAGCCATAACTTAATAGCATCCACTTATGCGGATTACTCAGTGTTATGGCGTTAAAACGATTCAAAGTTAACGTGCTCATAAGCGTGTTTTATACTCATGCAATGCTTGAATCGCAGTTGCAATACGCGGCGATATGCCCAGTGAAAGTAAGCTGTCCATGACCAGTAATTGACACTCTTGCGCTGCTTTTAATAAGCGAAGTGTAGGCTGTTTACAAAAGGCTTGTTTACCACCAAGGCTTTGCACAACATGCGCTGGCGCTACTAAAAAATCGGGCTGATTTACAGCCAGTACTTCACTGTTAATTGCTTTAAAGCCTGTATGCGTAGCAGCTATATTGGTAATGCCCGCATAGTTAAACAGTAAGTTGGGCACCGTTTCTTGTCCTGCTGCGACGAGCCCACGCTCATTAGCTGAAAGTAAAAACAAAGCGTTGTGAGTCTGTGTTTTTACTTTATTAGGTAACGATTTTTTTATTTTAGTAATTAGGTTTTGAGCTTTTAGGTTTGCATCTAAATCACTACCAAGGTGCTTAATTAGTTCAAGTAGTTCATTTACAGAAGTCGGCTTTTTATAGTGAATAACCTTCACTCCGGTCGCTTCTATTTGCTTGAGCGCCTGCTCTCTTCCTGCACCTTCAAGTGCAAGTAACGCAGTTGGATGCATTGAAAGCACTCCCTCAGCGGCTAGGTCTCGATAGTAACCTACCTGTGGCAATTGTGTTGCTTGTTGCGGATACATACTCGATTGGTCAACCGCTACTAAACTATTTTGTTTTTCTAGTGCGTAGATTATTTCAGTTAATGTGCCGCCAGCACTGATCACACGCTCTTTAGCGAGTGCTGATTGAGTGGCTAAAGCCAGAAAAAAAATGAGGTACTTCATAACAAACTCCGATTTTATTTTTTAGTATTATAACCACTTTAATCTAAATGAAAATGATTATCATAATTAATTGATCTTATTTTGGGTTAGTTGTAACATTTAAAAGTAAATAATAACTATTATCATTTGGAGTGGAGATGAATCCCTTTTCTTTTAAATTTACAGCATTAGCCTCTTTGTTAATTAGCTCTGGTAGCGCACTGGCCGAAAATATTATTGACGATCATATTGTGGTTAGTGGTTCTCGCTTTGAACAAAAGCTAGAAGATGTGGCTGGCTCAGTAACGGTTATTACCGAACAAGATATTGAGCGTCAACTCGCTGTAGATTTACAAACGATGTTTAAATATGATCCAAGTATCTCAAGTACTGGCAGTGGCGCAGGCGCGCAAACATTAACTGTACGGGGTGTTGGTGGCAATAGAGTTGTTTTTATTAAAGATGGAAGACGCACAAACGATGGCTACGCTGGCGGCGGCGGTTATTTAGTGGGTCGAAACTACTTTGATGTTGCTGGTGTTAAACAAGTTGAAGTTGCAAAAGGGGCGGCATCATCGCTATATGGTTCTGATGCACTAGGGGGAATTGTAGTAATAACAACTAAAGATCCAAGTGATTATTTAGTGGATCAACAAAGCTTGGTAAAAGTAGCGTTAGGCTACCAAGGCCAAAGCAATCAGGTTGCTGCTGATATTACAGCAGCAAAAGATTTAGGTGACTTTGCTATTAGCGCTGTTTATAGCCATCGCGATAGTGAAGAAGTACAAAATTACGTTGAAAATTTACCAGGTTACGATGCCCGCTCGGACGCTTTACTGCTTAAAGTTGAGCAAAAATTTGATGAAAAACGAACCCTTAAGTACACCTTAGATTACTTTAACCAAACGACAGAGCAAGTAATCACTCCATCCATTCAAGAAACCGAAGACGAAGATACAAATATCTCATTTGCACTCGATTATGATTCAAATATGGCAACAGTCATATTTGATAAATGGTATGGGCAACTATCCTATAGTCGTTACGAGCAACAAAGTGACCAAATAAGCGCGGCTAGAAATTACATTGATTATAATGACTACGGGTTTGAGCAAGATATTTTAGGCCTAAAAGCGGTATTTAATAAGGAAATTAAAGGAGAAAATACCAAGCATGAATTTGTTTATGGAATCGATATTGATTTATATGATACAACACGACCACGCTTAAAAACCCGTGTATTAAATGATGGTACTGTTGATTTTACGAATGAAAAACAAAAAGCATTTCCTGGCGCCGATACTTCTTTAGTTGGTGTATATATGCAAGACAGTATTAAATTTAATGAGACTGATTGGTCGTTAGTTGCGGGTATTCGTTACGATTATTATGCACTTGAAGCTAAAAAAGATGCGCTATACGCTGACACCGAGCTTGATGATATTACCGAATCTGCGTTTTCACCAAAGCTGGGTGTGATTTATCAGGTAGACGATAATTTATCTTGGTATGGGCAATATGTTCGAGGCTTTAAAATACCCCCACACGACCAAGCCTATCAAAGCCATGGTGTTGAGCCATTTTATCAAATATTACCAAACGCAGATTTAGACCCTGAAAGCAGTGACTCATTTGAGATCGGATTAAGATACGCTAGTAGCGATATTAGTGTAAATCTAAGTACTTTTTATGCTGCCTATGATGACTTTATCGAAACGGCAATTGCGGGTGTTGAACCAACTTATATTCCTAATGTAAATAAAACATTTTACCAATACCAAAATATTAGCGAAACCCAGATCAGCGGTGTAGAAGCTGGTATTGCTATGTATGTTACCGACGATATTTTATTAGAGGCCAATGTTGCTTACGTAGATGGTGAAAACAAAGACTCTGACCAGCCACTCACTAGTATTAGCCCGTTAAATGGTTCTATATTGGTAAGCACTGAGTTTGGCAATGTTAATTGGACCGCTGCTTGGCGTTTAGCTAAGGCGCAGTCTGATGTAGTACTTGATACTAATGGTAATAAAACAACACAAGGTAACGGTTATGGTGTTGTTGATTTATATGCAAATTATCAGTGGCAAGCATGGCAAATGAATGTAGGTTTACTTAACCTACTCGATAAAGAGTACGTACCGTTTGAACTTATTGCTGGTCAATCCAAAGGCACTGATTTTAGCCAATATAGCCAACCAGGACGTAATGTTTCGGCTCGGATAAGCTATCAGTTTTAATTAATATTAAAAGTTGTGTATATACCAATCAGCATAAATATCTGAATAATTTAACGGATTGAATTTTTCTATGTCTAAGCTGATTGGTATATAAAGCACCAAAAACACGGCGTATTGCGCCATAGTGTAAAGGGGGTTTACGCCCCGTGATCTTTGTACTGCTCATATCTTTCAATAACACTATTCATACATTTTCAAAAGAGTGCGCTTAAATAAATATTGGTTTACTAAAGGCACTTAAGGCATGCGTATTTAACACCAGAAACCTAAGCTAATTATAAAAAGGAGGTATTAGCTCGAACAGGTTACGTCACTCATATCGAAAGTATGCGTTAAACCAGCAGGATCTTTATCAATTACTATTAGGTTATTCTTTTCAATGTAAAAAGTGTATTCGCGCATCCAATTGAGTTTAGCAATTTGTTTTAGCTCATAACGGCCAAATGCTAGCGGGCAATTTAAATACGCATAATGGTAGGCTTTCCCCATCGCGCCAGGGTCTGCGGTGTAAATATAAATAGTACGATCAGTAAACGTGCTTTGTTTATGAATATAATCAGGGGTTGATAATGAAGAACCATTGAATAAAATCCCTAAACACAAAAAAGGAATTTGTATTACACCGACTAATGTAAGAATGATAAAGAACAACCACTGAGCGATTTTATTTTTAATTATGCTTTTAATTTTTTCAGATTTGGCGAGCAGTAATATTAAACCTGTAATTACCAACACCAATTTTATATAAAGTAAATTATGGCTTAATGTATCCATAAGCCTTGGAGAGTGCCAATTTAAACCCCAAAGCGCTCCACCATGCATACTCTCCAGAAAGGGTAACAATAAACATGCCGTAATAAGAAAGATAATTAACGAGACATTATTGCTGCTTTTATCCATTGATTTTTGTCCTTTAATCTAACCGGAGTCGCTGTATTTTTAGTGTAATATTTATAACATAATTTAAAATACAGCGTACCTAAAATGTTATAAACAAGATAGCTACCTAAAAGAGTAAAAGTATCTTTAAAGATGGTAAGCAGCTACTTATTATCCAAAAAAAAGCGCCTTAATCACTACATTAAGACGCTTTGGATGAAAAACTATAAATAACTAGACGTTAAAAATGCTGGTTGTATAGTCACCTTCAACGCGGTTAATATTATCACTACCTAAGCTAAGTTTTAGCTCACCCTGTTGCTCAAATTGAGGTTTTTTGGTCACGATATTAACTGTACCGTCGGGCTCTGAGCGGCCATAAAGTGCGGAGCCTGGACCTTTTAATACTTCAATGTACTCAATGTTTGATACATCACGAGGGCCGCTGAATCCGCGTCCACCGCTAAAACCATTAATTAAGTAACCCGATGGCATGTTTTCGTTACCCGATAATCCACGAATCGAAAAGCTATCCCATAACGCGCCACTGTTATTTTTACGTGAAATACTGGCAGAAAAATCCAGCGCATCTTGTAATTGAGTTATTCCTTTTTGATCAAGTACTGCGTTATCGAGGGTTTCGATTGATTGTGGCATTTGCTTTTGAGGAATATCGCCTCGGTAAGCTTGTTTATATGTAACCGCAATTTTCTCTATTGGTTGACTTTGGGCAATGCTTTGTGCGCTTGCACAAAATGTTTTTTGCGCTCTATGTATGCGTCTAATTTTTACACTAGCGACTATGCAGCTATCACGTTAAGATGGGTAAAAATAACACAATAAGAACAATATAATGTTAACAAAAACAAATGCATTAATTTACTTTTTAGCGTTTAGTAGTGGCTTTAGTATTATGGGAATAGAGCTATTAGGTGGGCGCATTTTAGCGCCTTACTTTGGCAGTAGTGTACATATCTGGGGCAGTATTATTACTGTATTTATGCTTAGCTTATCATTTGGGTATTTACTGGGGGGTAAGCTGTCTATTCGTCATCCTTCGTTGACCAAATATGGGTTAATCTTTTTAGTTGCCAGTATTATGGTACTACCCATTGCTTTGTTTGCTGAGCCAATTATGGCATTTATTTTTTCGCATATTGAAGACAGTCGCTATGGCTCGTTACTCGCCTCAACCGCGTTATTTTTTATACCTACCATTATTTTAGGCATGATTTCGCCCTACTCCGTACGTTTGCTGGTTACAAACAGTGAGCGCAGCGGCCAAGTGGCAGGTGGCCTTTATTTTGTAAGTACCTTAGGCAGCGCACTGGGCACCATTATAACCTCTTTTTATATGGTATTGGCGTTTGATGTTAACGCGATTATTTTAGGTTTTGCTGGTGTATTAGGCACGCTTGGGCTAATTGCCATTACCTTTGACAAACTTAAAGTACGAGAGGCCGTTTATGCTTAAGTTTAAATCCCTGTTTGTTTGTATTACGGCGCTACTGTTTTCATCATACAGTGCAGCTAATGTTGTGCATAAAGAGCGCTCCTTGTATCGAAATCTACTTGTTGAAGAAACTGGCGATTTACGCTGTTTAAAGTTTGATGAAAAAACCCGACAAAGCAGCCAAAGTTGCATGTACATTAGCGACCCTAAAAAACTCGTGTTTAACTACACTAAGCTGGCTTTTTCTAGTTTGTTACTGATTGATAACCCTAAAAAAGTGCTCATTATTGGTTTAGGTGGCGGTACGCTTTCTAATATGATTCATGAGCTATACCCAAAGGCACACATTGAAAATGTTGAAATAGACCCTGCGGTAATTAAAGTGGCGCGCGATTATTTTAACTTTATAGAAACCGATAACGTAACTGCTAAAGTGCAAGATGGGCGTATTTTTATTAAACGTGCGGCGCTTAAAAAACAGCAATTTGATTGGATTATTTTGGATGCGTTTAATGGCGACTACATTCCTGAGCACTTACTCACAAAAGAGTTTTTTGAAGAGATAAAAAGCGTATTAGCCGAAGGCGGAATTGTTGCTGCTAACACGTTTTCATCAAGTAAACTCTATGAACATGAGTCGGCAACCTATCATGCGGTATTTGGCGATTTTATTAATGTAACAGCCAATAATAACAGTAATCGTATTATTTTGGCTGGTTATAGCAATATCCCTACAGAGCAACAAATAGCACAGCGGGTGACGCAGCTAGCTCCGTTACTTGCTCCTTATGACGTAGATATAAAGGCAATTAGCCAGCGTATGTTTTTCACTAAAAATGGTAAAGATTGGCCAAGTGATACTAAGGTGCTGACAGATCAATACTCTCCAGCTAATTTACTTAATTTTTGATTGCTATTACATGGTCACTTATATCCGGTGGCCATTACTTATTAAAAAGATAATATTTTAAGGAAGCCAACCTAGTCCAGAAAAGGAAATTGGTAAGTTTGCGATTACCCTCACTGATGCAGGTTTGAATCATCCGTTATTTAGCCATTTTGGCAGTGAGCTTAATGTGGGGCATTGGCATAACGATATGCCAGGCTGACTACTACAGCCAGTATTATTGCCAATAGCGAAGGTTGTCCAAGGCAAATAGTCGCTTATAGCGATTTAGTCTTTGGTTTTCAATGCTACATGGAATTGACCACCGAGGTGGTTACCCTCCTCATTGCCAACGATGATTTAACCAATGCCCATAATTACCGCTTTGTTGAACAGCCCGAAAAGCTCTTAAGTCATGACTATAGTGAAATGAACAATAAGCTTTATACTTTCTTAGAAAAGCTTGCTGCGCACTTATTTATCAAAATAATACTTATTTAACCTGAACTCTGGATAATAAATCTATCTCAAGCAGCTATTTACAGCGCTAACTACGTTGAATTTACTTGCAATAGGCGAGCTATTGACGCGTAATTTCGCCTTGTTTTCACTGGAAATCTCTGGCTAGAGAAAATAAACATAAATATCAATTTTGATTCAATACGTTAGTAAATCTCTTAACCAAAGTTCAGGTTATTTACGTGAAGTTAAAATGCCAAACATTTACTTAGCCTGCTAACTAATGCTAAAATTTGCCGTATATTCACAAGTAAGAGTTCCTATGAGTAGTACTATTCCTTTTCATGAAACACTCGATTTAACCTTATGCGGCAATATGGGCCGAGTGCACCGCTTATGTCGAGAAGCGGTGACACTGGCGGTTGAGCCGCTAGGTTTAACTCAGTCACGCTGGACGGCAATGATCCACTTATATCATTTACCCTTAGGAGCAACGCAGCAAGCGCTGGCGACTAGTTTAGGTATTGAAATGCCCTCATTAACGCGCACCATTAAGCAATTAGAGCAGCAAAATCTGGTTATTCGACAAGTTGATGAACACGATAAACGTAGTAAAAAATTGTACTTTACCGATGAGGGTATAAAGTTATTAGAACATTTAAAAGAGCTAACAAGCGATATTAAACAGCGTTTATATGCCGGTTTAAGTACTGAGCAACTTGATGGTATGGCGCACAGTTTAGTGCAAATGGAAGAAAACGCGCGGCGTTGTATTGCAAGCTTATCTGGAGATAAATAAGTATGACACCTGATCAAAAATTTGCCCGCTACGTTAAAGTTTCGCTTGTTGGTTTTATTGTTGTCTTTTTTTATTATATTGTTGCCGATGTATGGTTGCCGGTTACGCCACAGGCACGGGTTTATCATCCGGTTGTACAAATATCACCGCAAATAAATGGCCGTGTTACCGATGTTTTGGTCAGTAATAACCAAGCGGTTAAAGCGGGTGATGTATTATTTGAGATAGATAAAAACACCTATCAGCTGGCACTTGAACAAGCACAGCTCGCGCTTGATGATGCCAAACTACAAAATAAACGCCTTGATACCAATGTAAAAGCGCTGGAGGCACAAATAAGTGCAGCTAACGCTAAATTGCATGAGCAGCAGCTATTAAAAAAGCGTGGCGAAACACTCTATAAACAAAACTCTATTTCGGAACAAGAGCTTGAAAGCATTCGTGCTAACTTTGCAGCAAGTCAATCTAATTTAGCTGCTTTTGAAGCACAGCTTGCTGAAGCTGTTTTAGCGCGTGGCGACTCGGGGCAAAATAATTTAGCGCTGCGCCATGCGGCCAATCAGTTAGCGCAAGCCGAGCTTAACTTATCCTATACACAAGTGCGTGCTTTAAGCGATGGTGTAGTGGCTAATTTACAGTTACTTGAGGGTTCCTATGCGGTTGCGGGTAAGCCATTACTTGCTATTGTGGCAAAAAAAGCAGATTTAGTGGCTGATTTTCGTGAAAAGTCACTATTAAATATGCAGCCTGGGAGTTTAGCAAAAGTAGTGTTTGATAGCCGACCTGGTGAAGTATTCGACGCTAAAATTGAAACTTTTGAGGCCGGTGTCAGTGACGGGCAACTTAGTGCGAATGGATTACTTAGCACCACCGAAACCAGCAACCGCTGGGTTCGTGACGCTCAGCGCCAGCGTATTCATTTAGTGCTACCAAATAACACTCAGCTTATAAATAATATGCCCAGTGGTGCGCGTGCCACCGTGCAGTTACTCCCACAATCGGCAATAGGTCAATGGTTGGGGTCAGTACAGATCCGCTTTATTAGTTGGTTACATTACATTTATTAGTGGGGCGAGTAATGACACAACATGTTAGCCAAGCGCCACAACTCGATTCAAATGGCTTACGCCAAGCGCTGCGGATTGCCGGTGGTTGCACTATTGGTTTTACTTTATGTAAGTTAATGAATTGGCCAAATGGAATATTTTTTACAGTTTACCCTATGTTATTACTGGGTTTAGTGCCAAGTATTAACAAAGGTGTGATCCGTCAATTTGTTGCCAGTGCTGCCTACAGTGCGTTTATTGTGCTTGTTTTGCAGGGCTTATTTTCACACTTACCGGTGTTAATGACGCTCATTACTTTTGCTAGTTTTTGCGTGTTATTTTATTTAATGAGTAGTGGCGGCGCGTTTTTATTTGGTGCGTTAGGTGCGGTGAGCTTATCGATTCAGTTGCACTTTGCCAGCCATGTTGATCAAGCAAGCAGCATTTACCCGCTTATTTTAAGTAATGGTATGGCTATTTTTATTACTATTATTATTGCGCTCTTGATGCATGGTTTGTTTCCTGATGTGACAGCGCGGCCCATGCGCGCTGTGCCACACAAGGACAAAGAAAGTATTCGTCACGAGGTGTTGCTATGCGCTAGCGTTGCGACTTTATCATTCGTAGTTTTTCAGGTACTTGATTTACAAGATTCAATTTCGGCGCAAGCGGCGTCTATTTTAATTTTATTTTCGTTGTGTTTTAAGGCAGCGGGCACCGCAAGTTGGCAACGTATTATTGGTACACTGATAGGCTGTAATGCTGCTTTGGTTTCGCAGTTGTTTTTGTATAATCATACCGACGTTTTGCTTTTTCCGGTGGCTATATTATGGATTTTGTCTTTTATATTCAGTCGTTTTCATATTTTAGGTGGTGGTCCACCGGGTGTTGGGTTTGGGGTATTAACCACGTTTGGCATTTTATTTGGTCAGTCGTTAGGCCCAGGGCAAGATTTAATATACAGTGCTTTGTATCGATTTAGCTCGGTGGCCGTTGCGGTTACGCTAAGCTTAAGCGCAGTGTATGTAGTGCATCGAATCCTCAACCGATTTAGCGTCACCCGCCATCATACTTATGATTAAATTAAAGGCTGCATTTGCAGCCTTTTTTATACTAGCCTATTGCAAGTAAATTCAACGCAGTTAGCGCTGGAAATAGCTGCTTGAGATAGATTTATTATCCAGAGTTCAGATTACTTAAGTTATAGCTTTATATTACCGCGTAGGGCTTTAGTTTGGCCGTGTTTGGTTTTTTTATCCATGCGTTTACGCTGTGAGTTACGGCTAGGTTTAGTGGCACGGCGTGCTTTATTAACCTTAGTGGCGCTTAAAATTAAATCTTTTAGCCGTTTTAGCGCATCTTCTCTGTTGAGCTCTTGGGTGCGATGGCTTTGCGCTTTAATAACCAATACCCCTTCTTTGGTGATCCTTGAATCTTTCAAAGCAAGTAATCGTTCTTTATAAAAGTCAGGTAATTTAGAGCGATTAATATCAAAGCGTAAATGTATAGCACTGGCTACTTTATTAACATTTTGCCCGCCTGCGCCTTGCGAGCGAATAGCGCTGAGCTCTACTTCCCATTCATCAATGGTTACGCTGTTTGAAATAGTTAACATAGTGTCCCGCTCTTTTTGCAAAAATGTATTATATCATCAGTACATTGCGTTGTGGTGAATCAACTTAAACTCACACCTGAGTAAATAATAATTTATTAATTTACGCTTTGTATTGGCAATAGCCGTTAATTAGTTTTTAATTAACGCTACTTTACTATTAGGAAATGCTTAATGAAAAAATTACTGTTATCAATCAGCTTGTTAGCGATGAGCTTCTCAAGCTTTGCACAAGACATTAACGAAGGTCAATTACAAAGCTACATTAAGGCATTACCCGCAGTTACAAGTTGGGCAAGCAATCAAGAGTCGTTAAAAGGCTTAGATTTAGCGAATATGCTGGGCGCATCGGCAGATCAAACGATCACTGAGCAAAGCTCGTTAGCCAACAGCGCACTTAGCATGATCAAACAGCAAGACTTATATAAAAGCTTTGCCAACGTAACTAGCCAATATGGTTTTACGCCTGAACAATTAATTGCTGTAGGATCGGAAGTTTCAATGGCTTACATTGAAAACCTAAAATCAGGTTTATCAGATGAACATAAAGAAACCGCCAATAAATTAATGGGTGGCTTACAAAGTATGCAAAGTAGTAAAGACAAAGGCGTTAGTTCATTAATGGGATCGTTTGGCAAGGCATCAAGCGAAGCCCAATCGGCAGAGCCTGTAGTCAGTGAAAATAACCTAGCACTTGTGAGCGAATACATGCCACAACTTAAAAAGCTGTTTTCAATGTTGTAAAAGTTATTGTTTATAGAGGTGGCATTGGCCACCTTTTTTATACTTACTTTTCCAGTCTCATGTATTTTAAGTTTAAATAATGGCTTCAGTTTTAATGCTGTAAACCCCCTTTACGGCTATGATTAAGGCGTTATTTCGCTTGCGCTAAAAAAATAAAAAGTAATAAATAAACCCTAATTTTACTTACGCTAAGGCTGCGTTTTGTTTGGTGCTGAAGCTATACCAATCGACTTAAATATTTAACCATTTTAGCGAGCTAAATAAAGCGCTAACTGCGTTATAATTTTTTTCAAGTAGAACAACTACATGTCAAAATTTACGCCTTGTTATCACTCCATTTATTTGTCGCTATCAATGGTCAGTAACTTAACACAATTGGTATTAAGTTAGTTGCTACTAACAAGTTGTTGTTTTATACAGATCAGCCATTTATCAACTTAAGTAGTAAATGACGGTATATTTGCTTTCAGCTAGCTTATTTTTGTTTGTTTATTAGCCTTTTTTAATTTTTATACGGTTGAGTTAGTAAAAAATCGGTTTATTTTAACAATTTTGAAAAGTAGTTAGTAAAATCGTGATCCTTTCGGTGTTTTTAAATAAAGTTATTATAAATTAGGTGGTTAGGCTTTAGTATTACAAAGCTAAAATAGTAGTAATCCCAAAGGGAGCGTATGTTAATAGCAAATAATGGGACTAAAGCATCGCTATATAGCCGTTTGCAGCGGTTATAACTGTTTGTTCAGGTGCCTTATTTCAGATCACTATTTAACTAACAGTATTAAAAGAGCCTATTTTATTCAAATGCAAATAAGAACTACTATCTTTTGTATTTGTTGGCGTTATAATATCACCATCTTTTTTTAGCTATGTTTAAAAGGAATTTGCAGTTTATGCAGGCCTCCAACCGTCTTTTAGACTTTCCCAAACCCGTTTTTTCTATGTTATGGCAATTTATGCAACGCTTTAGCTATGAATTAGCGGTTTTATCGCGTTTTTTTATTGCCATTGTTGGCGGGTATTTTTTTACAGCCGTTAGTGTGTCGCTATTAAGTGTAGTAGTGCCTGTGCCTAAAGTTGACGCGGTTTTGCTTAGTGTGTCTGCGAGTATTTTAATTTATGCCCTGGTGTTTATTTATAGCTTTTATATTCATTCATTAAAAACTGTTTGGATCAGTATTTTACTAAGTATTGCAGCGCAACTTGTCGTATTGTCGCTATTGAAGGGATGGTTATGAAAGGGAGTTTTTTTCGTTCAATGACGTGGTTACATACATGGGTGGGTTTGCTCGTGTGTTGGTTACTGTATTTAATATTTTTTGCAGGCACTATTAGTTTTTTTAGAGATGAAGTGAGCTTATGGAATCAGCCAAGTGTCCATAATATTGAGCAGCAGGCAGATCGTATTGGCGCGCAAAAACAACAAATCGTGTCGGGTGTTGAGTATTTAAATGCGCAAGCACCTAATGCGCCTAATTGGCGTATAACGCTTCCTGAGGAGCGTATACCATATTTAACGTATGGTTATGCAAAACCAAAAGAGCCTGGACAGCGCAGAGCCTCTTTTGAAAATACCCGTTTAGATCCAAATAATATGCAGCCTTTAGCACCCTTTGTAGATACTCGAGGGGGGAATTTCTTTTATCGCCTGCATTTTGATTTGCATTATATTGATGTAAAAACGGCACGTTGGATTGTCTGTTTTGCTAGTTTATTTATGCTCATTGCATTGATATCTGGCATCGTTATTCACAAACGTATTTTTAAAGATATGTTTGTTTTTAGAGCTAATAAAGGCAGCCGTAGCTGGTTAGATGTGCATAATTTAAGTTCGGTATTTGCCTTACCTTTTCATTTAATGATTACTTATACGGGTATTATTACCCTGATATTTATGATTTTCCCCTACCCCGCGCAAACCGTTTATGAGGATGGAATACGAGGCTTTTTTAATGATGTTTCGCCAAGTAGTCCTGCAACAGAGGCGTTGCAAGGCACTGCGCCGTTAGTGCCTATCAATACTGTTTTGGATCAGGTTTATACTAAGTGGCCAGAGGCTGATATAACTCGGGTGATTATAAATAAGCCGAATAAGGCCGCTGCGACTATTATGGTTTTGGTCAGTCCTGGAAAAACATTAAGGGATCAAGCACCGCGTTTGATATTTAGTGGAGCGAGTGGTGAGCTTGTTGCTCAAACTGATGATGAACTTACCGGCAGTAAAGCGCTGTATGAGTCACTAAATTCAATGCACACTGGGCGTTTAGCAGAGCCATTATTACGTGTTTTGTACTTTTTAGGCGGCATTGCTGGCTGCATAATGATAGCCACGGGCTGTATTATGTGGGCAAAGCGCATTCGAGAGCGAATGAAAAAAAATGCCCGGCCATCATGGGGTTTAAAACTCGTCGAAGCGCTTAATTTAGGAACTTTAATGGGATTGCCCTTGGCAACGTCTGCGTTCTTTTTAGCAAACCGATTAATCAGCACACGCGCAATGGAGCGCGCGGATAAAGAGATACTTGCCTTCTTTTTAACTTGGCTGTGTGTACTTATTATCGCTTTTGTAAAGCGTGACAAGCTGCAGTGGTGTGTTATGGCGGCCATAAACAGCATTGCTTGTTTTAGTGTGCCAGTGGTTAATGCGCTAACAACGCAAGGTAATATAATCAGTTATTTACGTAATGAGCAGTGGGCTTTATTTATGTTTGATAGTCTCTTTTTGTTATTTGGTTTGTTGTTTTTGTTACAAACCGAAAAATTACGTACTGCACTGCAAGCTAAAAAACCTAGCCCGATAAACACTCAGGAGCAAAAAGTATGATGGCATTGCTCCCTTTTAGTTTATGTTTGGTGGCTTTTAACTGCTTTGCACTGGCTAAGTTTAATCATTTTAAGGATGTTTTTAACAAGCGCCCGACTGATCAGCAGCGTTTAATTTTATTGAGTGTTGCTTGGATCAGTATTTTACTAAGTTTGCTGCTTTGCGTTAGCGAATTACACGGCTATGGCGCTCTACAGTTTTGCGGGTTTATGTCGTTAAGTGCTTTAATTATAATGATTTTTTATAGTTTTTTAGTCAATCTAACTAAGCTTTTTAACTTGCTTGTATTATTGATATTGGCCACGAGTACGTTATTTTTTGGTTTAAATGGGCTTTAGTTAGTAAAAACCTGATCCCAAAGAATAGGCTAAATTGAGGTAAAAAAATGGCAAGCCATCAGGCTTGCCAATTAAAAAGGGGGATTGTCATTATGTCTTGTACTTGCCTTTCCTTTTGCAAGTGGGGCTAATATAGCCCCTCTTTATTTAGTTTACCTTACAGTAAGGTGAACGTTTTATTACAACCTAGGGGTGTAAACCCCCTTTACAGCGATTTTTGATTTACCCATATAATCTCATCAGTTGCAAAACCAAGCGCTTTTACTTGGTTTAAAAAGTGCTGCTTGAGCTCTTTACTCACTGTAGGTGTTCTCGATAAAAACCATAAGTAATCTTTGCTATAACTTGTAATAAACGCATATTGATAATCAGGTTGGTCGAGCTCAAAAATAATATAGGCACCATAAAACGGGCCAAAAAATGACACTTTAAAATGCCCTGTATCGGCGTTTTCTACAAATTTAGCTAAGCCTTCAGCTTCGTCCCATTTTTGTTCTTTACTAATAAACCCTTTGTTTAATACCTTTACCGTTCCATCATCGTTAATTGAATAAGTGGCTGTTACTTGCTCCATTCCTTGTTCAAAAGAGTGGTCTAATCGTGCTATTTCATACCACTTGCCTTGGTATTTCTCTAAATCAAAGTTTTTAACAGGGGTTATTCCTTCGGGGGCGCTGGTACAGGCACTGAGTAAAAACACGGTGGTAATAAATAATGCGGTTTTAAAAGCGAGTTTCATGTTGTTTCCTTTTCTTTAGAAATTGCTATAGGATCGTCTTAATACTAAAGCAATTTAAAGAACTTAGCATGAAAATTTGGGTTGATGCTGACGCTTGTCCGGTGGTAATAAAAGAAATTTTATTTAGAGCCGCAGAGCGTACGCAAACAGAAACTATACTGGTTGCAAATCATGCCATGCGCATCCCACCGTCAAAATTTATTAGCCGACTACAAGTGTCATCGGGCTTTGATGTGGCTGATGATGAAATAGTAAAACGAATAGAAAAAGGCGATTTAGTGATCACAGGAGATATTCCGCTGGCAAGTGAAGTGATTGATAATGGCGGCCAAGCACTTAATCCGCGCGGTGAGCTTTACACCACTGAAAACATTCGTTCATTACTAAATGTACGCGATTTTATGGATACTATGCGCTCAAGTGGTGTAGAAATGAGTGGTGGGCCGCCTCCATTAAGCCAAAGTGACAGACAAAACTTTGCTAACAATCTTGATCGTATTTTAGCGCAAAATAAGAGCAGTTAAAGTGAGCAGCCAGTTAATAGGGTTAGGTGATAATTCATTCAGTGTTGCTGTGTATGTAGCAAAAGCGCCCCCTATGCCTTACTTTGAAACACTTGCGCAGCTAGAGCCTGTAGTTAGTGGGCAAATAAATAGCATAAACCAGCACTGTGGCAATGGCTGGCGAAAAGTCTTTAATGTGTACGCCAAGGTGTTATTTGCGCTGCCAAGCGAGTATTACGCTTTTGCTAAACAAGCCGTGAGTTGGCAAGCATATCGCGATGAGCTGTTGTTACAGCAACATAGCGGTACTGCATTACTATTTAGTGCGCCGGTGCTTACTGAGCATAAAAATCAATTGCACATTATTGCAGGGCGAACTCACGCTAAAAACTTGATACAACAAGGTAAGTTAAACGCCCAACTTGATTGGCTTGATGATGAGTTTGCTATAGATAAAAGCCAGAATATTATTGTATGCCCCTATTTTGATTATAGGCAGCTGAGTAATATTAAAATTGCCCGTTTGAGTGAATTAGTGGCTCAGTTGCGAATAATCTAAGCCACTTTCGTTTTTTAGGTAAGTGTTACGCTCAGTGTGTTAGCGCTATCAACTAGCATAAGCGAGCCCAAAATAAATAGGATGCAGGCCGATGCACGGCCAAATTTTAGTGAGAGCGCCGGATTATTGCTGAGGATTTTTCTGGCACTTACCCCTATTAACCAATATACCAGCGCACAGCCAACTAAATGAATAATGCTAAGTACCAGCAATTGTTCAGTAATAGAAAATGACAGTGTTGGTAAAACAAACTGCGGCAATAAGGCTAAAAATAACAGCATCACTTTGGGATTCAAGCCACTAATTATAAAGCCCTTTCTCATCCACTTTAGGGGCGTGTCTGAGGTGTGTTCTTGGCCATCGTTATAGGCTGCAGGCATTGGAGGAAATCGGTACAGTGATACGGCAATCCAAATGATATACAAAGCACCAAATAAGGTTAACAGCTTTATAAACATGGCATGCGATGCTAATAACGCGCCTAAACCTACCACCACTATTAAACTGGCCATTAAATGCCCAAGTATTAATCCTGACACCGCAGGAATGATTTTATCACCCGCTATACCTGCACTGATTGTATAAGCCCAATCGGCACCGGGGGTAAGTACAAACAAGATTGATACCAGCCAAAAAGAAAAAATAATATTAATATCCATACGTATCCATGCGCTAAAACCCAAAATAAGTGAGCTGCTATTTTATTTCTTTCTGATGAGTAAAAGTTACTGTATTTTACTGACATAAGCGTTCATTTTAGGAAATAATCAACTATGGATACCATAGATAGGAAAATTCTTGCTGAGTTGCAAGTTGATGGCAGGCTCACCCTTTCTGAATTGGCTGATCGTGTTGGGCTAAGCGTGTCACCTTGTCATCGTCGTGTAAAAGAGCTTGAGAAAAGCAAAGCAATTGTTGGCTACAGAACAGAAATATCACCGGAGAAGGTTGGTTTAAACTTTTCTGCGTTAGTATTTATTACTATTAAAGAAGGTGATAAAGCGTCGTTAAGCAAATTAGAGCAAGCAGTCGATGCTATCCCTCAGATCACCAATGCACAACGCTTATTTGGCACCCCTGATTACTTATTACACGTCGTTACTAAAGATTTAGCCGCGTTTCAGCAACTCTACGATGACAAGCTATCAGCCTTACCGGGTGTACAACGTTTAACCTCAACCATTGTGATGAAAGATATTGTAAGAGCGCGTAACTTGCACTTTTAACAGGTTATGTTTTACACGAACTTTAAAAAGTTAAGCCGATGACGCTGCAAAGCCTATGGCAGCGGGCTTTGCCTAAATAGGTAAAAATAAAGTGTAAATAAAGCTTGTTATAAAGTGTATTGCTGTTATTCTGCTTGCCATCGGGTTGATAGAAAGCCCTGTTTATTTGTAAGTACCTCGTTGTTATTAGTAATAATCCTTCGCGATATCCTCAAGTTAAATGTTTGTTTTCTTCCTGTTAAACGCCTATTTTAAGGCAAATTTTTTATTATTTTTTTTAGGATATTATTATGTCTAATACAACTACTGGTACAGTAAAATTTTTCAATGAAGCAAAAGGTTTTGGTTTTATTGAGCAAGAATCTGGCGCAGACGTTTTCGCACATTTCAGTGCTATCTCTGGCGACGGTTTCAAAACATTAGCCGAAGGCCAAAAAGTACAGTTTACTGTAACGCAAGGTCAAAAAGGCCCGCAAGCTGAAAACATCGTTTGCATCTAAATAGTTTTAATTGATGGGTTAGTGTTAACCCATCAATACTTATAAGTTTGAAAGAAGTTTTGTTTTATTTGTTAGTACCCCGTTGTTTTAGTAATAATCCTACGCGATATCCTCAAGTTAACTATTTTTTCGGCTCAATTGCCTCTTTTCAGGCACACTTTAATTAATTTTTAGGATACATATTATGTCTAATACAACTACTGGTTCAGTAAAATGGTTTAACGAAGCAAAAGGTTTTGGTTTTATCGAGCAAGAATCTGGCGCTGACGTTTTCGCACATTTCAGTGCTATCTCTGGCGACGGTTTCAAAACATTAGCCGAAGGCCAAAAAGTACAGTTTACTGTAACGCAAGGTCAAAAAGGCCCGCAAGCTGAAAACATCGTTTGCATCTAATTATAGAGGGAGTGGGCTTTAAAGCGCACTCACTCCGCTTAAACTCGTGTTAAGCAATAAAGCTAATATCATTATGATATTAGCTTTTTTTTTGACAAAATTTTATACAACGTAACCGCTAAAGCCAAGTGCTTTAAAATAAAGCTTTGGAATACCAAATCCACATTCATTCAGTAGTTCACTAAAGCGCATACGATCTAGGGGGTAAAACTCTCTTTCGAGGTTATGCCCCATTTGAGTTTTGCCTGCTTCAGTTAGGCCTAATTGAGCACAGGTGTTTAATTGTGACTCACGCTCAAATGTTGTTTCTGGGCGCATTAAATCAGCAATATAAAGATTCGCTCCTTTTTTAAGGTTAGCTTTAATGCTTTTAAGAATTTGTTTTTTGTCGCCGTTATCTTCTACAAAATGCATCACCAGTAAACATAATACGGCGTCTGCTTTCGCTTTTACTTTATCAACTGGGCTACATTCAATAGTGACACGGCTATCAATACCTTGCTCTGCAAAGCGCTGTTTTGCAATATCGAGCATATCACTGGAGATGTCTTGGGCAGTAAACTGCCATTTAGGATTTATTTGTGCTAATGCTAATACTTCCTTACCTGTGCCGGCACCAATCACTAAAATGTGTGCATCGTCGCTTAACGTGGTTTGCAGTTGTGCATTGGTTAGTTGATGAAGTAGCTCATAGCCTGGGACTAAACGGGTAATGCGGTTATCATATTCTTGTGCTTCTTCGCCTGTGAAAGTGGGCATGCTGTCTCCTTAAATTACGTTTATGGTGGAGTATCCACCCGGTTTTTTAGCGACATGAATTTGCGTAGCAACGCGTTCGCTCATTTCACTTACATGTGAAATTACACCGACCTTTCTACCTTGCGCTTGCAATGAATCTAGCGCGTCCATGGCAATACTGAGTGTTTCACTATCTAGTGTTCCAAAGCCCTCGTCAACAAATAACGAGTTAATTTGCACTTTGTTCGAAGATAGTGAGGCAAGTCCCAGTGCTAATGCCAACGACACTAAAAACGATTCACCGCCAGATAGTGTATTGACCGAGCGTTGTTCATCGGCCATATCTCGGTCGATAATGGCTATATCAAGTGACTCAGCAATTGCAGTGAGCTCATAACGCTTGTTAAGGGTTTTTAAATGGCTATTAGCATAATGCAGCAATATTTTGAGTGTTTGTGTTTGCGCTAAATTGCGCATTGTTTTCCCTGTGGCATCACCTAGTACTTTATTAAGTAAATGCCATTGGTCGACTTGTTGCTTGAGCTGGCTCAGTTCAGCTTGTTTGCCCTCAAGCGCTTTTGCGTTTTGGTTGTGCTGCTCAATCGCGGTGTTGATGGTGAGTAAGCTATTTTGCAATTGTGTTTGCTGGGTATTTAAGTGGGTTTGTTGCTCAATTAGCTGTGCTTCGCTTTGCGTTGGCTGATTATTTTGTTGATGCTGTTCATTAGCTTGTTGCTGTTGTTTTAACGCGGCACTGGCATCAACGACTGCTTGCGATAGTTGCTCGCCTTGCTTTAACTGAGTTTTAATATCGTCGTTGCTGATAGTTAGTAAAAATGTGACTTGTTCATGACTGATATCGCCATGAAGGATGTTAAATTCTTTAAACCAGTCGTTGTAACGCGTTTCAAGCATCACTAACTCTTGGTGGTTATCTGCCAGACGATGCTCAAGGTTTTTAAGCGTGATGGCGTGTTCATCGCGCTGTTTTACGGCACTGTCGTGTGCTTGTTGGCTGGCACTTAATTGATTTTGGCAGTGCTCTAGCTGTGCTGACAGTTTAGCTTGGTAGTCATCAGCGCTAATAGTTTGGTTATCAAATAAGGCTAAGCGCTGTTGCTGCGTATTATTGTGCTGTTGCTGTGTTTGAGTTAATTCTTCATTGAGCGTGTTAACTCGCTGCTCTGCTTTGGTTATAAGCGGTGTTAGTTGTTGTAACTGTACATTGGCGCTGTCGAATTGTTTTTGACTTTGCTCAAGCTGTGCTTGGATTTGCTGATATTGTTCTACCTGCTGAGCTAAATCGCTAAGCGGTAACGAGCCTGCTTGCAATGCGTGCCAAAAATCACTGTGTTCAAAATGTAAATTGAGCTCTTTTATAAGCGCTTCGCTTTGAGTTGCTAGTTCATCGCATTTGTTATTAAGCTGAGATTGCTGATTGCTCAGCTCAACATGCTGTGTATTTAAATGTTGCTGTGTCGCTTGTTCTTTTTTAACTGTGCTTTGCAGCTGGTTAACAGTTTCTTGCAAATTACTGAGCTGTTTTTGCGCCGAAAAATACTCTGTTTTTTGTGCACTTAATTGCTTATAAGTTTCATCAAGCTGCTCAACTGTTAACTCATTAAGCTCGGTTTTAGCCGCTTGCATGGTATTTTTAATTTCCAGCATTTTGGCTTGTGCATCACTAATAGCTTGGCTGTACTGAGCATGCTCTGCCACCAAAACCGCGTGTTGTGTTTGGTGTTGATGAAGCTGTGTTTGAGCATTTTGGTGTTGTTGCTTTTCGTTATTATATGCATTTTCAAAGTCGGTTATTAGGTTTGTAAAAGGTTGGCTTTGATTGCTCGCGAACGGGTGCTCTGTAGCCCCACAAACGGCACACGACTCATTTGGAACCAGTTGTGCGCGTAAATGCTCAACATGCTCACTGGCACGAAGCCGCGCTTGATTGAGTGCTTGCTCTGCGTGTTTAAGTGCCTGCTCTTTACTGGTTAAATGCGTAAGCAGCGTAGTTTTAGTGTGTTCGCTGTGGCTGAGCTTTTCTGCCACATCACGTTGCTGTTGCACCGTGTGTTTTAATTCTTGGTTAAACTGCTTATAGTGTGTGCGCTGATCTTTTAAATAATCAATGTTTTTAAGCTTACTGTCGCATTGTTCAATATTAAATTGAGCGTGCTGCTGGTTTAGCTTATTTAGGCTTTGCTGCTGCGTTGTAAGCGTTTGCTCTGCTTGTTCGAGTTGTTTATTTTGCTCGCTAAGTTTCGCTGTGAGTATTGTTTGTTGCTCTGCATGAGACTGGGCTTGCTGCTGGGTTGTTTTTAGTTGTGTCTGAGTATTAAAAAACTGCTTAAAGCTATGATGAAAATAGTTCCAATCAGTTGCCAATGGCTTTAATTGACTCTGCTCGTTTAACCAGTGCTGATGCCCTGCGATTTGCGTTGTGGCTTGCTCTGCACTTATTTTGTTTTGTTGTAGCTGCTGTTGTAAATCGCTTAATTGTTGCTGCTCTTTGGTACTTTGTTGAGTCAGACTTTTTATAGTTTGGTTATATATTGCTAATTGGCTGTCGAGCACTCGCGCTTTTGCAATCAGAGGCTCTGCTGTTAGCTTTTGTTGTTTTGCTGTATCTAATTCGTTTTGCTGTTTTTTAACGTTATTGGCTTGCTCGGTGATCAGCGCGTTGTGATCAAGCTCGTTTAATTGTTTTATTTGTGTATTTAACTGGCTATTTTGCGCTGTTAAGCGTTTACAGCGCTGGCGGTTATCTTTAATTTCAAGCGCACTTTGCGCTTGTTTTGCTTGCTCAGTTTGCGCTTTAACAGCATTGAGTGCGGCATGTGCTTGTTGCTCGCTTTGCTGAGCATTTTTTAATGCCAGCTCCAAGCTATGTGCTTGCTTATACCAATTAACGCCTTGCTCTGTCGTTGCTAAAGTTGTTTTAGTGTGTTCAATTTGTTGTTTTAAATCAGCCAGTGTTTGTTGTTTTTCACTCAGCTCATCGTCAGACAATAACGTATAACTGGCTAAACTTGCCGTTAGTAATTCAAATTTATCTTTAATAGCTTTGTTGCGCTCAAATATACGCTGCCCTATTCGACTAAATTTATCGGTGCCAGTCAGGCACTCTAAAAGCTGCGCGCGCTCATCGCCAGTGGCTTTTAAAAAGGCGGCAAACTCATGTTGTGCTAGTAACACCGCACGCGAGAACTGCTCAAAGGTTAAACCTATTTTATTTTCTATGGCTTTTAAGGTGCCACTTTTGTCAGCAATTAAGGTTTCATCGGGTAGGCTATGTAAAGTATGTTCGGCCACTTTAAGTTTGCCGGTTACTTTTTTATGTGTACGTTGAATACTATAACGTGCTCTGTAAAGTTGTTGGTCTTGGCCACTAAAATCTACTTCGGCGTACCCTTCCCATTTGCCACGGCGCAATAAATTGCGGGCATCGTTAAGCTTGATGTTATCGCCATTAAAATCAATTAAGTTACCTTTATCGCCTTTCAAACGCGCAGTTTTTGTATAAAGCGCTAAGCAGATAGCATCGAGTACGGTGCTTTTACCTGCGCCGGTGTCACCTGTAATGGCAAAGAGGCCTGCGTCTTTGAGTGGCGAGGCTAAAAAGTCGATTTCGGCATCGGCAATGGAGGCTAAATTATGAATACGAACAGCCGTTATTTTCATAGCAGTTGATCCTGTTCAAGTTCTTCAATTACCTCGGTTAACAGTGCTTTTAATTCATTTGGCACGGTTGCTGCGGCCATATCTTTATCATTATTAAATGCTTGTTCGAGTAAGCTAATTGGGTTGAGCATTTCAACAAAGCTTAAATCTTCAAATACCGTTTCTGAGGAATTACTCATTTGCTGGTCACGAACTCGCTCTATGCCACAAAAATTAACTTGTTTTCCTTTAAGTGCTTGCTCAATTTGTTCTCGAAAGGTGGTATCGATATCACTTGATTTAAGTTTTACTCGTAAGTAGGGAGCCATGTCGTATTGCTCTGTATCGAGTGCTTTTATTTGCTCACACAGCTGCGCTAAAGGTACACATTCTCCTTCAGGAAGTACAATTACTTCAGCTAAACGCGGAATGTAAAGGGGGTTTACAGTGGTGTTTAACGGTTGGTTTTTTTGCGCGCTAAATTCAACCACATTTACTAGATGGGTATACTTTCTCTCTGAAAACGACATTGGAATAGGCGTGCCGCTGTAACGTATTTGCTCATTTTTAGCTACTAGTTGGGCTTTATGTAAATGGCCTAGTGCGACGTAATTGGCATGTTTACCAAATACCGACGCTGAAATAGCTTCTTCACCGCCAATGACCAAATTACGTTCAGAGTCATTGGAAATATTACCGCCTTTTGCATGCAAATGACCCATAACAATTAAAGGCGTATTTTCAGCGTTAAGTGTTAGCGCATGTTCAAGAGCAAGTTCATAGGCTTTTGCAACGCCTTGTGCGTAACTAGGGCCATCTTTGGTTTGGCTAAGCGTGCTTATGTCACTGGTGCGTAAAAAAGGCATAGCAAGTACCACAGCGCGTTTATCATCGTTATTAATCGTTATCACAACGTCACTGGGTTTAGCAGGATCAAACCGCCCTACCACATAAGTATCAAACTGGGCTAATAAGGGCTGTGCAGCCAAAATACGATTAGCGGAGTCATGATTACCCGCAATAATAACAACGTGTAATTGTGGGCACTGGGCTTTGGCGTTTTTTATAAATTGATAGAGTTGGTTTTCGGCGCTAGCACTGGGGGTGGCGGTATGATAAATATCGCCTGCAACAAGCAATAAATCGATTTGTTGGCTAACGAGGGTGGTTAATAACCAAGAGAAAAAAGCATGATGTTCATGACGGCGATCATGTTCATAAAACTGCTGACCTAAGTGCCAGTCTGAAGTGTGAAGAACTTTCATTTTGCGCTCTTAAAAAACCATAAGAGCGCCAATATACCCAAGGCAATTAAAGATGCAAGTATCGCTTTAGGTTAAAGTATACCAAGCAATAAAAATAAGGGGCAAAGCAGCAAGGGCTATTGTTAAAGGCCACTTTAATGCCTTCGCTTTTTTGGCCTGTAATACTGCTAGTGCGTTTGTTTCATTACAAGCAGCCACTTTATCAATATACAGGTAGCCTGAGTTAATATACTGCTTACAATTTTGCACGTCTGCAGGTATTGCAATTAGTTTTTGCTGCTTTTTTAGGACATAAAAATCCATAAACTCACCACACTTAATACGACTAGTTAGAACAAAAAATATTTGAGAGAAACACTAAAAAAGTACCCTCAAATTAAAAAAGTGGGCGATTCTAATTACAAACCATAGTAAAGATCAACCTAAAACTGCGTTTTTTAGTATTTTTAATGAAAATAGCTGTGTTTTTTCATTTTATCTCTACTTTTAGTGATACTCAGCCTATTTTGTAAACCCCCTTTACAGCTTAGTTTTTTATGTAAATTGCTAAACAATTTAGTTAAATGTTGTTGTGTAAAACCGTGTTTTTTATATTTGCATAAAGGTGTGGAATATCACCCTATAAAAGTAGGGTTTTATCGCTATTTTATTGAAGCTTAGCTGTAAATTTGTCACAGTAGCGTCACTAAAATCGATCAGGATTAACAATGAAGAAAAATTTATTTACATTGAGTGCATTTGTATTGCCTTTGGCAATGGCGAGCTCTGTGATGGCCTCATCTGTTGAACAGACTAAAGGCAGTTATGTTGATAAGTTTCGTCAACTAGATGAAGCTTTACCTACCCCTAATGTTTACCGCAGTGCCGCAGGTGCACCAGCAGAAAATTACTGGCAACAACGGGTTGATTACGATATTGATGTAAAGCTTGATGAGCAAAAGCGTCGCTTAACGGGGAGTCAAACAATTGAATATAAAAATAACTCACCCCATACGCTTAAATATTTATGGCTTCAACTTGACCAAAACATTTTTAAAAATGACTCGATTGCAGAAACCACGCAAACTTTTAAAAGTACCCTACAAAACGAGCCTGATGCTAAGCCTGCTAAATTAAGTTTAGGTGATTTACGTCGTCAGCAGTTTATGAACGACAACGAGCTGGGTTACACCATTAGCAATGTTAAAGATGAAGATGGTAAAGCGCTGCGTGTAACGGTTGTTGATACTCTAATGCGTATAGATTTAAACACGCCACTTAAACCAGGTAAAGATGTTGAGTTTAGTATGGACTTTGCGTTTAACCTCGTTGAAGAAGACGCGGTAGGCGCACGTGCAGGTTACGAGCATTTTGAAGAAGACGGTAACGATATTTTCTTAGTTGCACAGTGGTTTCCTCGCTTAGCGGCTTACACCGATTACGAAGCATGGACAAACAAACCGTTTTTAGGCAGTGGTGAGTTCACTTTAGAGTTTGGTGACTACGATGTTGAAATTACGGTTCCTGCGGATCATATTGTATCAGCAACTGGTAAGCTTGATAACCCAAGCTCGGTATTGACCAGCACTCAGCGCAAGCGTTTAAAAGAAGCTGAAACAGCAAAACGCCCTGTGTTTGTTGTTACCGAAGAAGAAGCGCTCGAAAACGAAAAAGCCGGTACAGACAAAACAAAAACATGGCATTTTAAAGCAGAAAATGTTCGTGACTTTGCTTGGGCATCATCACGTAAATTTATGTGGGATGCTAAAGGTTACCAGCAAGGTGGTGATGAACAGCCACTCGTTATGGCGATGTCGTTCTTCCCTAAAGAAGGTGGCGACTTATGGAAGAAATACTCAACTGAAGCGGTTGTACACACGATGGAAGTGTATTCACAATATTCATTTGATTACCCATACCCAACTGCGCAGTCAGTTAATGGCCCTGTAGGGGGGATGGAATACCCAATGATCACCTTTAATGGTCCACGTACAGATTTACAAGACGATGGTACACGCACTTACTCTCAAGCAGAAAAGCGCTTTTTAATTGGGGTTGTTATCCACGAGGTGGGGCATATTTACTTCCCAATGATTGTAAACTCAGATGAGCGCCAATGGACTTGGATGGATGAAGGTTTAAATAGCTTTTTAGACGGTGTGGCTGGGCGTGAATGGGATCCAACCATTCCTTGGGGTGTTGAACCACGTGACATTGTGGCCTACATGAAGTCAGAGACTCAAGTGCCTATCATGACGCAATCAGACAGTGTGCTTCGTTTAGGCCCTAACGCCTATACTAAACCAGCTGCGGCATTAAATATTTTACGTGAAGTGATTTTAGGGCGTGAATTATTTGATTTTGCGTTTAAAGAATATGCTCAGCGCTGGAAATATAAGCGCCCTACTCCGGCTGATTTTTTCCGTACTATGGAAGAAGCGTCAGGTGTTGATTTAGATTGGTTCTGGCGTGGTTGGTTCTACACCACAGACCATGTTGATATCTCGCTTGATAAAGTATATCAATTACGGTTAGACACAAAAAACCCTGATATCGACTTTAAACGTTTACGTGATATTGAAGCAAATAAGCCAAGTTCATTATTTGTTGAGCGTAATCGCGCTGAAGGTAAAAAAACCTGGGTTGAGAAAAACCCAGATGTAACCGATTTTTATGACGAAAATGATCGCTTTACGGTTACCAATAAAGAACGTAATTCATACAATAAATTTTTAAAAGGCTTAAAACCGTGGGAGCGTAAAACCCTCGAACGCGCGCTAGAAGAAGACAAAAACTACTACGTGATGGAGTTTTCAAACCTCGGTGGCTTAGTGATGCCAATTCTTTTAGAGCTAACGTATGAAGATGGCACTAAAGAGGAACGTTATATTCCTGCAGAAATTTGGCGTCGTAATCACAAAAACGTACAAAAGCTGATTATTACCGACAAAAACAAACCGCTTACCTCAGTAACGGTTGATCCAGGTTGGGAAACCGCGGATGTTGATGTAGAAAATAACCACTACCCACGCCGTATTATTCCTTCGCGTATTGAAGTCTACAAACGTGAAAAGAGCAAGGCAAAAGTAAGCCGTGATATTATGCAAGATATCAAAACAGAGCTGAAAAAAGACGAGCCAAAAGACGAAAAAAATAACGGCGAGGATCAATAATAATGCGCTTTTTGCTTATTATTGTTTGTTTTTTAATTGCTGCGCCAAGTATGGCGCATCAATTAAAATCATCCGTTACAACGGTGTTATTTAATCAGCGTACGCACAATATTGAATTGATGCATCGTTTTTATTTACATGATACAGAGCATGCTGTTAGTAACTTGTTTAAAGGCAAAGTGGATATTATGAGTAACAAGCGTGACCAAAAACGCTTTGCCAAGTATGTTGAATCTCATGTTGCCTTACAAACCTTGAGCGGTGAGCCCCTCCCCCTTAATTATGTAGGTGCACAAGTGGATGGTAAGTTTTTTTGGGTGTACCAAGAAGCTGCTATTCCCGATAAAATTGAGGGCATTAGAATGAGTCATGGTGCACTGCGTGATTTGTGGCCTGCACAAGTGAATATGGTGAACGTTGAAGGGCGAGGACAGATCAAAACCTTAAACTTTAGCCAAGACGATACCTGGCTTGAAGCGAAATTTGAGCCGAAATAACCACTATTATTGCGCACCTTTAGAGGGTGCGCACTTTCCTTTATAGCTGATCGAGTTAATTAATTGCATCGTAAAGTCTTTACTATACCAGTTATACAAACCCAAACTATTATGTTATCAAACTAACTATAATTAAATTTCAATGGACTGAGCTGTTTTTATATGTTTATTGATATACTTTTTATTAAAGATTTAGATAACCTAAGCCAAATCTAGCATACTGAGCTAATTATTTAGCGCAAGGAATGAAATGAAAACGCAAATTGAGGCAATCAAAGGTGTTATTTTTGATTTAGACGGAACTTTAGTATCTTCAGAATTAAACTTTTCATTGATAAAAGCCCAAGTAGGTTGCCCTGCAGAGCAAGACTTACTCGATTATATAGAACAACTACCTTCCCCCTATATGCGTGAAGAAGCAATGAATATAGTGCATCAGCATGAGTTGTTAGATGCACAATCGGCTAAGCTTCTACCTGGCGTTTTAGAGGCTGTTAAAGCGTTACAAGCTAAAAACATACCTATGGCCATTGTTACACGTAATTTTGATAAAGCGGCCACACTAAAGTTGCAACACAACCCATTGCCAATAGAAATGGTACTCACTCGAACTGAAGCTCCGGCCAAACCCGATCCGAGTGCTTTATTAATGATTGCAAGGCAGTGGTCCATGCCCGTTGATAATGTTATTTACGTTGGTGATTATTTATATGACATACAAGCTGCTCATAATGCAAAAATGCGAGCCTGTTTATATGCTCCTGATGCAACCCTAACCCCTGCCTATGCCGAGCAAGCCGATTTTGTCATTCATGCGTTTGATGAATTGGTAACATTAATTGACAATTATGCTGAAAAAGTGAGGGTCTGTTGACCTTTCAAGGTTGAATTTGCAGCAGTCTGTTTGGTATTTAGGCAAGGCAGAGCCTATCTATACCCAAATTACCTTAATCTGCGAGTTTCAGTTGGAATTAAAAGCTATTTTGACAAGGCATTGATTGAAAATAATGGTTATTCCCTTGTTAAAATCAATAACGCAGTATAAATAGCTTTTAAACCAACCCGTAGGGCGTTTCACAGAAACTTACTCCCTTCGTTGTTCCTTTTTAAAAGGGACGACCATTATTGCAAAGGGAACGCCTTGATATTAAGTCCCCGTGAAACGCTGAATTCTGTATATTAAGGCAATTTGGGTATAATGTGGTATTCCCCATAAATAGGCGATAACGCAGCATCAATGCCAAACAGGCGTTGCCCGGAGGGTTCTGCCTAGGGGCAATTAACTCTTTGTTGCCTACATGGATGTAGGTAAGGGGCGTGAGCAGGACGCGGAAGCTTTGCTCGGTTTTGACTTATTCTTACATGGATGTAAGTCAGTAGAATAACGCAGGAGCAGTTATCGAGCCCACTAGGTTACAAACCTCGCGCCGCGATTAAATTGTCCCTAGTTTGAACAAATAGCAATCCGCAAAGGTTAACAGATCATGATTATGTTAAATTGAGCTTCGTTTTTATTTATTTAATGGCATTGGGTATTATTTAAATTAATCCCCCGCTGCTTTTGCACAGCATAACATGTTGAACCACTAGCCCAATACGCTTTGAATTGGTAAAATATCAAAAACAGAACGTATTCAATAGAGGCACAAGATGGGCAGAGCATTTGAAGTCCGCAAAAATTCGATGGCAAAAACAGCCAATGCGAAAACTAAAGTAAATTCAAAGTACGGTAAAGAAATTTACGTTGCAGCCAAAAGTGGTGAACCTGATCCCGATGTAAATCAAACATTGCGCCGCTTAATTGAAAAAGCCAAAAAAGACCAAGTCCCTGCGCACGTAATCGAAAAAGCAATTGAAAAAGCAGCCGGCGGGGCAGGGGAAGATTACTCTTCAGCCCGTTACGAAGGCTACGGCCCGGGTAATTGTATGGTGATTGTTGACTGTTTAACCGATAACCCAAACCGCACAATTAAAGATGTACGTTTACCGTTTACTAAAACAGATTCAAAAATAGGTACACCTGGGTGTGTTGCACATATGTTTGATCACCTTGCTGTTTTAGGATTTGCAGGCGATGACGACGAAGTTGTGTTAGAAGCCCTGATGATGGCTGACGTTGATGTAACCGATGTAGAAGCCGAAGATGGCAAGGTGTCGGTATTTGCACCGCATACTGAGTATTTTAAAGCTAAAAAGGCATTAGAAGAAGCATTTGAAGGCATTAACTTTGAAGTTGATGAAATTACCTTTGTGCCACAAGTACATGTTGAAATCACTGATGAAGAAGTCATTGCCAACTTTGATAAATTTATCAATATGCTTGAAGATTGCGATGACGTACAAAATGTTTATCACAACGCGACTATTAAAAATTAATTTGTAGCTAGTGAATAGTGATTATTCACTAGCGTTATAAAAAAAATCAGCTTAGTAAAGCTGATTTTTTATTTTTAGGTTAAGTTTTAAGTTAGTGCTGTGCTTTATATTTTAAGCGGTAGCTGTGTAGTAGCGGCTCTGTGTAACCGCTCGGTTGACTAACCCCTTCAAATACCAGTGCTAAAGCAGCTTGATACGCAATACTTTTAGCTAATGTCTGCTCATTAGTTGCCATGGGAATGTAAAGGCTGTCATGTTCATTTTGGCCATCAACAACCTTAGCCATTTTTGCCATCACTTTTTGTACTTGCTCTTTGCTACATACACCATGATGTAGCCAGTTGGCGATATGTTGGCTTGAAATACGTAAGGTGGCTCTGTCTTCCATTAAACCAATATGATTAATGTCAGGCACTTTAGAGCAGCCTATTCCTTGGTCAATCCAACGTACTACGTACCCTAAAATACCTTGCGCGTTGTTTTCAAGCTCGCTTTGAATATCTTCTTTTGATAGCGTTTTAGGGTTTGGCATGAGCGGCGGTGTAAGTAAGCTCTCTAGGCTTGCTATTTGACGCGTGGCAATGCTTTGCTGCAGGCTAAATACATCAACATCATGATAATGCATTGCGTGTAATGTGGCGGCAGTAGGGGAGGGCACCCAAGCGGTATTTGCGCCAGATTGAGGGTGCGCTATTTTTTGCTCCATCATCATCGCCATTTTATCTGGCATTGCCCACATACCTTTACCAATTTGCGCTTTATGGCTTAAGCCACAGGCTAGGCCAATATCAACGTTGCGATCTTCGTAAGCGCTGATCCAAGGCTGTGCTTTAATAGCCGCTTTCGGCAGCACAACACCCGCTTGCATTGAGGTATGAATTTCATCGCCAGTGCGGTCTAAAAAGCCAGTGTTAATAAACACAACACGCTCTTTTGCTGCATGAATACAGGCTTTTAAGTTGGCTGATGTACGACGTTCTTCATCCATAATACCCATTTTAAGGGTGTTTTTAGGCAAACTCAGTGCCTCTTCAACCATACCAAAC
This sequence comes from Pseudoalteromonas sp. 2CM28B, assembly GCF_023161935.1. NCBI lineage: Bacteria > Pseudomonadati > Pseudomonadota > Gammaproteobacteria > Alteromonadales > Pseudoalteromonadaceae > Pseudoalteromonas > Pseudoalteromonas sp. 2CM28B. The sequence goes on along the minus strand of NZ_JALNTH010000012.1, from coordinate 31,731 downwards.
AAGGTATTAGCAAAGGCGACTTCATCAGGGCCATGCATTTTCGGTTTTACAATATTAATACTTTGCGCGGTTGAATTTTTAATCGTGTTTTTAGTGTTTAAATCGTGCAAAGCAGCTGTTGCGGTGAACATGGCATCCATAATGCCTTCAAACACATCATTGCCGCTTACATCCGTAATGGCTGGATTTGTCATTAAATGTCCCACGTTACGCACAAACATCATACTGCGCCCTTTGAGGGTCAGTTTTTGGCCATCAAGACCTGTATATTGTCGGTCAGCTTGTAACGTGCGGTCGACCATTTTGTCGCCTTTTCTAAACGTTTCAACCAAGTTGCCTTGCATTAAACCAAGCCAGTTTTTGTAAACGTGTACTTTATCTTCTGCATCCACTGCGGCAACCGAGTCTTCACAATCCATAATGGTTGTTAGTGCGGCTTCTAGCACCACATCTTTTAGCCCTGCTTTATCTGCTTGACCAATAGGATGGTGATGGTCTATTTGCAGCTCAATATGCAATCCATTGTTTTTAAGTAAAATAACACTCGGGTTTTGTGCTTCACCTTGATAGCCAATCAGTTGCTCAGGGTTTTTAAGTGTGGTGTGCGAACTGTCGCGCAGGGTAATAGCAAGGGCGCCGTCAACAATAGAATAGTTAGTACTTTCAATATGCGAGCCATTTTCAAGCGGTAATGCTTTGTCTAAAAACTGCCTTGCGTAAGCCATTACTTTAAAGCCACGAACAGGGTTGTATTGGCTGCCTTTTTCGGCGCCATCGTCTTCGCTTAAAACATCGGTTCCATATAAAGCATCGTATAACGACCCCCAACGTGCATTAGCAGCATTAAGCGCAAAGCGTGCATTACTAACCGGCACCACTAGCTGTGGCCCTGCAGTCAACGCTATTTCTGGCTCTACATTTTGAGTTTCAATACTAAAGTTTTCAGGCTCATCAACTAGGTAGCCAATATCTTTTAAAAACGCTTGATACTGAGCTTGGTCAGCATTTTTATTTGCAAGGTGGTAGTCATCAATTTGCTTTTGTAGTTGTTCACGCTTAGCCAGTAGTGATTTGTTCAATGGTGTAAGTGTTTGCACTATGTGGGCAAAGCTTTTCCAAAACTGGTGTTCATCAAGATGGGTACCAGGTAATAATTGTTTTTTAACAAATTCAGCAAGTTGCTTATCAACGCTGAGTCCTGAATGGGTGAGAGTGTGGCTCATAATTAATATCCTTAAACGGTCCGACAGTGTGCAATTTTTTATATGCGTACACCTACCATATCGCAAAAAAGTGGCTTTGAATGCTTTTTAGTCATTCACTATATGTATAGCCGCAATAAAAACTATAAATTTACTAAATCTAAAAAATAAGCCTAATGTTTAATTAAGCGCTACAGAGCTAACGTGATGTAGTCACTCTCTCAACAATAAATATTAATACCCGTTCGAAGGACTTTATTATGACAACATATCAAGGCGAAACAGATACACTAGCAACATTATGCCAATCACAAGGCAGTGCATGGAAAACAATTAATCCTGAATACGCAACACGTATGCGTTTACAAAATCGTTTTCGCTCTGGTGTTGATATTGCACAATTTACAGCAGACATCATGCGTGAAGACATGGCTGCATACGATAAAGACACAAGCCAGTACACACAGTCTTTAGGTTGTTGGCATGGTTTTACTGCGCAACAAATGATGATGGCAATCAAGCGTCATCAAAAAACAACTAAACGCAGTTACGTATACCTAAGTGGTTGGATGGTTGCAGCGCTTCGCTCTGAGTTTGGTCCACTTCCAGATCAAAGTATGCACGAGAAAACATCAGTACCTGCACTTATCGAAGAAATCTACACTTTCTTAAAGCAAGCGGATGCACGTGAACTTGACCATTTATTTAACGAGCTAGACGATGCAAAAGCAAACGGCGGCGACGTTCAAGCAGTGCTTAATAAAATTGATAACTTTGAAACGCATGTTGTGCCAATCATTGCTGATATTGACGCTGGTTTTGGTAACGAAGAAGCGACTTACCTACTTGCTAAAAAGATGATTGAAGCGGGTGCATGTGCTATTCAAATCGAAAACCAAGTATCAGACGCTAAGCAATGTGGTCACCAAGCAGGTAAAGTGACCGTTCCTCATGAAGACTTTTTAGCTAAAATTAATGCAGTACGTTACGCGTTTTTAGAGCTAGGTATTGATAACGGTATTATCGTTGCGCGTACCGATTCACTAGGTGCAAGCCTTACGCAAAAAGTACCGGTTTCAAAAAAACCAGGTGACTTAGCAAGCCAATACAATGCATTTTTAGAAACAACCCCAGTAAACAGTGTTGATGACTTGAATGAAGGCGAAACAGCAATGAAGCTTAATGGCCAACTTTGTAAGCCTACACGCCTAGACAATGGTTTATACCAGTTCCGCGAAGGCACTGAAAAAGACCGTGTAGTACTAGATTGTGTAACTAGTCTACAGTCAGGCGCTGATTTACTGTGGATTGAAACAGAAAAACCACACGTAAAACAAATTGCAGAGCTGGTAAATCGCGTTAAAGAACAAGTTCCAGATGCTAAATTAGTATACAACAACTCACCGTCGTTCAACTGGACGCTTAAGTTCCGTGAGCAAGTATACCAAGAGTGGCAAGAAGCAGGCCGTGACCTTAGCGCTTACCCAAGTCTTGATGATAACAAAGCGCTTATGGCTCCAGAAATGGATTCAACAGAGCTTGCTGCAGCTGCAGACTTACTGGTACAAAACTTCCAACGCGATGGTGCACGTGAAGCGGGTATTTTCCACCACCTAATCACGTTACCAACGTACCACACAGCAGCATTAAGCACAGATATTCTATCTGAAGGTTACTTTGGTGACTTAGGTATGCTGGCTTATGTACGTGACGTACAGCGTCAAGAAATCCGTCGTGAGCAAGCGTCTGTTAAACACCAAGACCTTGCAGGCTCAAACATTGGTGATACACACAAAGAGTACTTCTCAGGTGAGAATGCACTTAAAGCCGGTGGTGAAGCTAACACCATGAACCAATTTTAATTCAACTAGATAGTGTTACTTAAGGGCCGCAAGGCCCTTTTTTTATGCCTGCATAAAGGCAAAATTTAATAGATCAGTATTTTACTAGCCATTTGGTTAGTGAGAGTTTTCAATGCAATGCAGGTTAAAAGTGTAAATAAAATTTAAAGGATGTTTATCCTCGGCTGGAGGGCTTGATAGTCTGGTTACGCTTTAACATGTATAAGCACGATAAATTAACTGTTTTTGCCGTATATAGATCAGAGTTTAACTAACATAGTGAAAGCAGATCACGATTTAACTAGCTAGTTAAAATACAGATCAGGTTTTAACTAACCATGATAAAAACAGCCATTCTCTTCATCATTAAGGGTAGATTTGCCTTTCTAATCCTCAATTTGAGCATCTAAACGCTTAATTTAAAGATTTTTAACTAGGATTTAGAAAGTAATAAACCGATTTTTTACTAACTGTCGCTACTTATAAAACATTTTTTTACTAACTGAGGGCTTATAAACAGTGACTCAAACCGAATTTTTACTAACTCAAAGGGGTTGAGTTAGTATAAACCGAATTTTTACCAACTCAGTTTGAAGCTAAGTCCGATATTTAGCTAAAGTATGTAAGGGATTACTCACATTATTGCTGTAAAGGGGGTTTACACTTGTGAGCTTCGAGCAACGAGCTTATATAGCTCGTCACTCATAACTCTGCGTTTTATTTCGAATGCTTATCAAACCACCATTGAATATATGCCACTTTGGTCATTAAGTTAGATGGACGGGCAGTAATACCATGTGATGCGTTTGGAATACGCACCATCGCGGTATCAACACCTTGAAGTTTTAAGGCTTGATAAAACTGCTCTGTTTCTGAAATAGGCGTACGGTAGTCTGCCTCACCCGTGAGTAACATGGTCGGGGTTTTAACATTGCCAACATAACTGATGGGTGAGCGTTTCATGTAATGCTCAATATGATCCCAAGGTTTGCCCGGAAACCAATAATCGGCAAAGAAAGGATAGAAGTCGGCAGTGAGTACAAAGCTGATCCAATTAATTACTGGTTTGGCAACCACAGCTGCAGCAAAGCGATCTGTATGACCTACAATCCACGCGGTTAATACACCGCCGCCAGAACCACCGGTTACGAACAACTTAGATTCATCAATAAACCCTTTGGCAACGAGTGCATCAACACCCGTCATTAAATCATCGTAGTCATTGCTTGGGTAATTATGATGAATGGTTTGCGCAAACTCTTTACCGTATGAATCACTACCACGTGGGTTCATGTATAAAACCACGTTCCCTTTAGCGGCAAATAGTTGTACTTCGGCACTAAAGTGCGGGCCATAATTAGCGACAGGGCCACCATGAATTTCAAGCACTAGTGGGTATTTTTTTGATTTATCAAAACCCGGTGGGTAAGCAACCCAGCCTTGTATTGGCAGCTCATCGTGGCTTGATTTAAGCCATAATTCTTCAACCTCAGCGAGTTGCTTGGTTGCGAGTGCATCAGAATTTAAATCAGTTAAGCGCTGCGCTTTACCACGCTTTATTGTGGCTACATCAGCAGGACGCTGGGTATCGGCCAATGTAAATGCAACATGACCATTTTCACTAATATCGAAATCGCCACCGGAATAAGGGCGACCAAACGCAACACTGCCTATTTGTCGGTAATCACTTTGCGTTTGCCACTTCGAGGTTGATAAGCCAGCGCAGTTTGCCCTTCATCGGCATAGCTAAAATAAAGCCCTTTTGAGTTCGCGCTCCACTTAATTTGGCCAACACTTCTATCAAAATCGGTGGTTAGGCTTTGAGTATTCCCTGTTTTTAAATCGCGAATATAGAGTTGGGTGTTTTCGTAATTAGTACGCTTGTCGTCATACCCTGTATAGGCAAGGTATTTGCCATCGGGTGACACTTTAGGTTGTTGATCGGGCCCATTACGCTCAGTTAGAGGGAAAATGGCTAGCGAGTCTAAATCGAGTTGATAGAGCTCAGTGTTAGTGGGCTTCAATTCATTATTTTCATTGCGATTAGCAGAAAAATACAAAGTTTTACCGTCTTTACTAAAGCTGACTTCCCCACCATTATTAAAATTATCGTTGGTGAGTTGTTGAGCATTACCGCCATTGGCATCAAGTGTAAATAATTGACTAAACCCTTTTTCAGTATAACCCCCTCCATCGGCACGATAATAAACATCGTCAATATATTTAGCAGGCTCTGCCCACGTGGCACCTTTTGGTTTTCCAGTTAAGCTGACAGGCGCAGACGTCGCCATTGGAACAAACATACTAAATACCAGCTGGTTTGAATCAGGAGTCCAAGTTAGTGAGCTTGGATTGCTAGTTAAATTACTAACCTTAGCGATAGCCCCTGTTTTTAACCATTTAATATATATTTGGTTGCTACCATCTCGGTTTGATATGAAAGCAAGTCGCTGTCCGTCAGGAGAGACTACTGGCGAGTAATCCATATATACACCAGAAGTTAATGGTTGTAGTTGCCCTGTGCTGTAATCAACAGACCAAATATTGCCTACTTTACGGTCGGTTTTAATATCCATGCGGTTGCGGACAAAATACACGGTTTTACCGTCTTCTGTTATGTCTATTTGGTTGGCATATTCAAGATTGAAGATATCTTGAAGTTGTAATGTATCGGTATTGGCAACAGCTAATTGACTGCTGCCCAATATAAGACTCATAGCTAAAAGCGTTTTCATTATTTATCCCTGTTTTAAATCACTGCTCTATTTATAGGGTAGGAGAGGGATAATTAACAGTCAGATGCAACGAGGCCAGTATTTAAAACTACCAATGAATGAAGATGATAAAAGAAAGTAAAAGCTGTAAAGGGGGTTTACAGCTTAGAGGAAGTTATACGCTTGCGCTGCAAAGAGCCTTTATGTCTTCAATAAGCGCAACACCTTGGGCGTTATCACCGTGCACACAAATACTATCGGCGTTAAGTTTTAACGATTTTCCTGACTGGGTAGTCACACTGTTACTAGTTAAAAGCTGTTTAACTTGTGCCAATAATGCTGCTTTATCATGCACACTGCCTGCTATATTTCTTGCTACGAGGTGCCCTTGATCAGTATATAGCCTGTCTGCGAACGCTTCTAAAACAAGCGTTAGTCCAAGATGACGTGCCATTGTATGGTGGTGTTTAGCATCGGCCGTGGCCAGTATCATTAATTTTAGGTCAGCAGGGTAGCTGGCAACCGCGCCCATCACAGCACTAAGTAGTGGCTGGTGTTTCATCATGTCGTTGTAAAGCGCACCATGGGGTTTAACATAGCTAAGGGTTAATCCTTGTGCCTTTGCCATGCCATCAAGAGCAGCTATTTGGTAGTGTAAACACTGAGTGAGCTCGGCCACACTCAGATTCATTGAGCGTCTGCCAAATCCTTGTTTATCGGGGTAGCTTGGGTGAGCGCCAATCATAACATTATGCTGTTTAGCGAGCTTAAGAGTATTGGCCATAACACTAGGATCGCCCGCATGAAAACCACAGGCAATGTTTGCCATATCAATATGCGGCATTACTTGATCATCAAGCCCCATTTTCCACGCGCCAAAGCTTTCACCTAAATCACAATTGAGTTTCATATTAGTGGCTCTTTGATTGTTTAATAGTTACCGGTAAGCTGCCTTTAGCAGGGGCTTGACCGAGTAATACTTTAGCAAGTGCTGTAAATGCAGGCCCAGATACTTGCTCGTTTTTGTCTACGTCAATATTATAAGCATATGAAGCTAATACTGCATCGGCAGAGCTGCCAAACTGCGCAATATCATAAGGAGCTCGCAAACTAATAAACACGGTGGGTATTTGTTGCTTGTTAGCCATTTTAAGTAATGATTCAAGTGCTTTAGGTTGCTCTGCGTTATTGAGGGCAAAGTCTGGGTTATCGGCTAAATCATCCATCCCGCCAATTTCCACTGCGCTTTGATTAGGCGTGGCATTCCCGGCAATAATAATATCAGCTTGGTTTATATTACGCTGAGCATCAACAGGATCAAAACCTTGTAAACTGCTACAGCTATAAACTAATGCGTGTGAGCTGAGCGTCATTATGGCTTGTTGTATGGCCATACATTTACGCGTATCGGGCATAATAATATGAATGTGTTGGCCAGCATTAAGCTTAAGTGGCAAGGTGTTGTTGTTATTTTTTATTTGGGTGATCGCCGCTAAGGCCAGTGACGCTTCTAATTCGCGATGTGCTTTTTTACCAATAATGTGCTTGGCATTGGCTAATGCTTTGATGGGAACAGGCGAAGCGTTTAATTTAAATTTACTTTTAAGTGAGATAATACGCTGTGCTGAATGCGCAATTTCCTGTGCGTTTAGTTGCTCTGATTTAACCGCACTGACTAATGACTCAATGAGAGCATCGAGCTTTTTAATGTCATCTGGCGTTCTAATCTCTATTGGCATAAGCGCAATATCAACCCCAGCAGCAAAGGTGTTTATAATTGCTTGAGTTGGACTAAAAAAGTGACTAATACCTGCCATATCAAGTGCATCGGTTACCACCACACCTTGATAGTTAAGTTCTTTACGTAGAATATCGGTCATGATTTTACGCGACATTGTCGCGGGCTTGATCATTTGTTTGCCATCAACATTAGTCAAGGTACTGCTATCGAGCTCTGGATACTGAATATGCGCAGTCATTATCATGCCCGGACTGTGCTGCTCAATAATGTGTTTAAAGGGCGCTAAATCTTGTGCGTAAATCACCTCTTTTGAATGCATCACTTTAGGCAAGCCGGTATGACTATCTACATTGGTGTCGCCATGCCCAGGAAAATGCTTTAGTGCGCTAATAATGCCATTTTTTTCAAATTCACTAACTTGTGCGGCACCTAATACTGCTACATCATTTGGGTTTTCACTAAAAGAGCGGACATTAATTACCGGATTGTCTGGGTTCATGTTTACATCAACGGTTGGCGCGTAATTTACATTAATCCCCAATGCTGAGAGCTCCGTGGCAAGAACATTCGCGGTTTGAGTTGCGAAATAAGTGCCATGCTCTGGATAGGTGGCGCCAATTGACATATTACCGGTAAATGAAGTGGCCACATCACGTGGCAGTCGTGCTACGCGTCCACCTTCTTGGTCAATTGAAATAAAAAGCGGTAAGCCTGATTTAGACTGAGACGCAGCTTGTTGCAGTTGCTGATTAAGGCTAATTATTTGTTCGATGCTTTGGGTGTTTTCAGAAAATAAAATAACCCCGCCAATATCATAACGGCTAATCGCTTTGGCTAGTGTATCTGGTAATTCAGTTAACGCTGTTCTGCAGCGCTCACTGCTGCCTTGGTGACAAAAATAGCGTAAATCGAGCATGAGCTTTTGCCCAAGTTGCTGTTCAAGTGACAGCGCAGAATCGGCAAAAGAAGATTTTATTGGCATGAAACATCCGATTAAAAAAAGAGAAGACGACAACAGGTACTTATTTAGCAACACACACCTCAAGGCTAAATAAAAATAAAGTGCTTGCAGCTTAACTATTATTGAGCTTAACTGCAAAACCCGACATATATAATAAATGTCATTTTGTTATTCCAAAAATAACAAAAATTAGGCTACTTAGTTTAATTTCTGTATTATATTTAGGATATATGTAGTACATAGCAGTCGTTTTTATTTGCTTAGGATGATAATAAGTTGCGTTTTCGATCACCATTTACTTTTAAACTTAGGCAATTAATTCTGTTGTTAGCTATCACTGCTACAGCCACTATTTTGTTCAGTGGTTCATACATTAGTTACCAAGTACAAAAAGAACGGGTAATAGAAGATACTCTCAAAAGTAACCATGTATTTGCTAGTAAGCTTGCCTCGGCGACCGAACACTTTTTAGCCGCCGCGATGCAGCAACTTGAGTTTTCAGCCAAAATAATTGCTAAAGATATTACCAATACTGCGTTACTCCAAGCTGAAACCAACCGCCTTTTAAACCAAACACATAGCTTTAATTCGGTAGCAATTAACATGCAAGGTGTCGTTAAAGCGGCCTCACCTGTTTCATTAAATATTATTAATAAAACCGTTAATTCAACTCAATCTAAACAAGCCTTTAAACTACAGCGTCCATTAGTTAGTCGTCCTTATGTATCGCTTGCGAATAACTTAATTGTTGTACTTTCTTATCCTTTATTTGACGAGATGGGTAACTACTATGGCTATATTGGCGGTAGCTTTTATTTAGAGCAACAGAGCATTTTAAACGCCTTATTAAAACAGCATAGTTACGATGGCGGGGCATACTTTTATGTGGTGGCTGATAATAAAACCTTACTTTATCATCCTGAGACTGAGCGGATTGGCGAACAAGTCATTAATAACCCAGTAATAGAGCGTGTTTTGCAAAGCGAAGATGGATACGCCCGGGTTTTAAATAGCCAAGGCGTGTCTATGCTTGCTGGATATTCGCCCGTTAAACTTGCTAATTGGGGCGTAGTTGCCCAGCGTAGTGAGGTGGCAACACTTGCCACGTTAGATACTTTTCAAGGGCTGGTGCTTAAGCGAATGCTACCAATTGTATTAATTACTTTTGTATTGATTGGTGTGTTAGCGCATTTTATTGCTAAGCCCCTTAGGTTACTAGCTGACAGTGCAAATTTATCGACTGATCAACAAAACGTAGCGAATCTTAAAAGTATTAAATCTTGGTATTTTGAAAGTCAGCAACTTAAAGCAGCCATGTTAGAAGGAGTTAATATACTGCAGTCGAAAATGGGTCAATTACGCCAAGATGCACTCACCGATCCGCTAACTGGTGCGCATAATCGGCGAGGTTTGTATTTATTGTTAGATAAATTAATTCAAGAACAGATCCCCTTTGCGGTTCTAGAAATAGATATCGACTTTTTTAAACGGGTTAATGACACTTTTGGTCATGATGTGGGCGATGAGGTACTAAAAACTTTAACGTGTGTGATCAAGCAGGTATCTCGCAAAGATGATATTGTCGCGCGAACTGGTGGGGAGGAATTCTTACTTATATTACCGAACGAAAATAGCGATAGTGCGTTTGTTATTGCTGAGCGGTTACGTAATGAAGTGGCGAATACACCGATGGTCAAAGTTGGTTGTATAAATGTCTCCATCGGCATTGCTACATGGCCGCAGCACAGTGATGATATTGATCAAGTATACAAATGTGCTGACAAAGCGCTCTATCATGCAAAAGAAACGGGCCGTAATAAAACCGTTATTGCCAGTCTAAATTAAATTTTTTAAAAAATTAATTTACCTTAAGTTTTATTTAAGTTTCGCCTATTAAATTCTACCTATAGATTTGATACAGGCGATGCTTTTATGCAATTAGCTCAACAACAGTCAGCATCAACACTTTTTCAGTCGTTCACACAGTGTGTGAGCGCCAGAGAATGTGATGAACATCGTCAGCGCCTTGAAGATACAGTAAAACAAGGCTTTTTAGCTGCGTACAATGCCAGCCTAACTTCATTTATGCCATTACTCTGTCAGTATAAAACTCAGCAAGGGCATTGCACTTTAGGGCTTAGAAACGCCACTTCTCCTTTATTTATTGAACAATATTTAGCAGCGCCCATTGAGCAGTTTTTACCAATGGGCACACAGCGCAGTAAAGTGTTTGAGTTAGGTAATCTCTATTCAACACACAGAAAAGCCACGTTATCGCATTTTATTATTGTTAATGAGGCTTTAAGAGCTATTGGTGCTACTAATTTGGTTTTTTGTGCCACCAAACAGGTACGCGCTTTATTGCGTTTATTAGGGGTAACGTGTAATGAAATTGCATTGGCTAACAGCAGTGTTGTTGAGCAACCAAAAAGCTGGGGAAGCTACTACGCTAACCAGCCTACAGTATGCATTGTTAATTTAGAGCAAGCACATCTACAAGTACTTAATACGCCAATGCTACTTGATATTAAACAACAAAATGCAAATGGAATTACGGCATTAATCAACGCGCTGGAGACGGTATGAGTATGTTAAATAGCTTAAATGACTTAGGTATTGAGCCGGCGGTTGTCGCGCATTTTGCGAATCAAACACAACAGTTAACAGGCACTGAGCTGCTTCAAGAGATTAATAAAGTTGCGGAAATTTTTGCAAATTCAGATGCTGATGCAATTGCATTTCAACTTGATAACACACCTGCTTGGTTGGTACTTGATGCTGCGACCAGCGTTGCTAATAAAGTGGCTATACCGATTGCCCATTTCTTTAGTCAACAACAAACGCAATATGTGTTGGCACAGTGTGGTGCACAACTGTTCATAAGTGATATGCCAAGGCTTTCTTTGGGTGCGCATACATTGTCTATTACTTTGTTTGATCATTACACTTTATATATTTATCAGCTCAACGTTAAAGAACCGATTAGTTACTTTGAGGGCACGCAAAAAATCACCTTCACGTCAGGCTCTACAGGCGAGCCAAAAGGTGTGTGTTTATCAACTCATAGCCAAATGCAAGTTGCACACTCGTTATGTGAGCAAATAGGTATAAGTAAACCAACTCACTTATGTTTACTGCCATTACCTGTATTACTGGAAAATATTGCAGGTATTTATGCACCATTATTAAGTGGCGGTTGTGTACATTTAATGCCGTTAAACGAATTGGGTTTTGTTGGCTCAGGGTTAAAAAATCCTGAAAAACTTATTAGTGCAATTGACAGTGTAAAACCTAATACCCTTATTTTAGTGCCTGAGTTATTAACGTGTTTAATTGCGTTTGCAAAGCAAGGTTGGCAGCCGTCAAAGTCATTACAGTTTATTGCAGTTGGCGGAGCGCTCGTGAGTGATGCTTTAATTGCCACCGCCAGAGAGCTTAATTTACCTGTTTATCAGGGGTATGGATTATCAGAGGCGGCATCTGTCGTAAGTTTAAATACGCCCAAAAATGATGATTTAAAGAGTGCCGGTACTGTACTACCGCACATACAAATTAAAATCGAAAAAGGCCAGTTGTACATAAAGGGTGAGCTATTTTTAGGGTATTTAAATCAAGCGCCGCATAACCCAAATAACTGGTATGCAACAGGCGATTTAGTGACCCAGCATGGCAATAAGCTCTTCATAAAAGGGCGACTTAAAAACCTGATTATTACCAGCATGGGCCGTAATGTCAGTGCTGAATGGCCTGAGTCATTAATATTGAGTCAAAGCGCGATTATACAAGCCGTTGTTTTTGGTGAAGGCAAACCTTTTTTAACCGCGATTATTTATGCAATTCCTGAGTTGAGTGAGCAACAACTCAGTGAGCATATGAAATTTATAAATCAACAGTTACCCGATTATGCACAAGTTAAAAAGTGGCATCGGTTAGCTCAGCCTTTAAGTGTTCAGCAAGGGTTACTAACGACCAATAATCGTCCTAAACGACAGGCTATTAGCCAGCAATTTGACCTTATTTTTGAACAATTTTACCGACTTGGAGAAGTGATCCATGACTGACTTTTTTAATACATTAAAAGCACAAACTCAAAACGAGCGTGAGTACTTATTAGCTGCGCCAATTATACAGCGCGTTTTTAAAGGCCAAGCATCACTTGAAGAGTATGCGTCATTTTTAGCGCAAGCCTACCACCATGTAAAACACACTGTGCCATTAATGATGTCGTTAGGTGCCCGTTTGACCGACGAACAAGAATGGTTACGTGAAGCCGTAGCCGAATACATTGAAGAGGAAATTGGCCATCAAGAATGGGTGCTTAACGATATTGCCGCGTGTGGTTTTGATAAAGAAAGCGTGCGCCATAGTAAGCCACAATTTGCTACCGAAATGATGGTCTCGTATGCCTATGACAGTATCGCTCGTAAAAATCCATTAAGCTTTTTTGGCATGGTCCATGTACTCGAAGGGACTTCAATTGCCCTGGCTGATGGCGCAGCTTCAAATATTGCTGATGCAGTTGGTTTACCTAAAAAAGCATTTAGCTATTTAACCTCTCATGGTGCGCTTGATATAGAGCACGTAAAGTTTTTTGAAGACTTGATGAACAAAATTACTAATGAGGCCGATCAGCAAGCCATTTTACATGGCGCAAAATGTTTTTATCGTTTGTACGGTGATATTTTCCGCGCTTTAGATGACGAGCCGTTCTTTAAAGCATCAGCACAAGAGCAACACGCATGAATACCGGCTTATGTGTGTTAACAGGAGCCACAGGGGGAATTGGCCAAGCGATTGCCAAAACACTGCACGCACAAGGTTGGCAATTACTATTAGTAGGGCGTAATGGCGATGCGCTAAATGCGCTAAGTAGCCAGTGCCCAGGTAGTATGACTTTTGTGGGAGATTTAACCGTTGCAGAAAACATGCTGGCATTGGCAATTAAAGCCAAAAAATTGGGCGGTGCTAAATTACTCATAAACAATGCAGGCATTAATGTTATGCAAAGCTTAAGTAGTTGTAGTAGTGAACAAATTGATAATCTACTGAGCACTAATTTAGCCGTCCCGATGAAACTATGCCAGCTGTTTTTAGAGCAGCTGCAAGCGAATAGAGGCACCATAGTTAATGTTGGGTCGTCATTTGGCAGCATAGGTTACCCATATCAAACACTTTACTGTGCTAGTAAGTTCGGTTTACGTGGTTTTAGCGAAGCGCTATCACGAGAGCTTTCAGATACACCCGTTAAAGTTAGTTATTTAGCACCAAGAGCAACCGATACAGATATTAATGATGCACAAACCCGAGCAATGAATAGGGCGCTTGGTAATCAAATGGACTCCACACAGTTGGTGGCTGATGAGTTAGTTGCGTTATTAAACTCAAATAAAACCAGACGATTTATTGGTTTTCCTGAGAAACTTTTTGCACGTATCAATGGCGTTTTTCCACGTATTGTGGATAACGCAATTGCTAAACAGCTCCCTAAAATAAAACAGTTTTTAGGTTAATAGAGGATTTATTATGAAAAAATTTACTTTAGTAGCTTATTTAAGCATTGTTAGTGTGTTTTCATCGCCGGTATTTGCAGACGAACAAAGCGATTTACTCGCTATTCAACAGCAGTGGGCTGTCGCTAATTATGAGCTTAAAGATGATGCACAAATCAAAGCCTTTACTCAACTAAGTGAGCAAAGTGCTCAATTTATTGAAAGCTACCCTGATTCAGCAAATAGCTATACATGGAACGGCATTGTGCTGGCAAGTTTTGCGGGTGCAAGAGGCGGCTTAGGGGCGTTGGGTTATGCCAAAGATGCAAAGGCATCATTAGAGCAAGCCCTTAAAATAGACGACAGTGCTTTAGGTGGCTCAGCGTATGCCAGCCTAGCAACCTTATACAGTAAAGTACCGGGGTGGCCTATTGGTTTTGGTGATGATGACACCGCCGACAAGTTTTTTAAGCAAGCGCTCGCTTTTAACAAAAAAGGCATTGATACTAACTACTTGTATGGTGAGTTTTTATATGACGAGCGTGAATATGAGCAAGCTAAAGCCCATTTGTTAGTTGCACAAGCAGCCGGTATTCGTGATACTCGCGCTAAAGCGGACAAATATCGTCAGCAAGCAATTAGCCAATTATTAGCTAAAGTTGATAAAAAACTAAAGAGATAACAAAAAAAACAATGCATTTATTATTAGTTGAAGATGATCATCTTGTGGCGCAAGGGCTTTGCCGCTCATTGCGCCAAGAAGGCTACAGTGTAGAACACAGCGCAACGGTTAAGCATGCGTTGCAATGTTTAGGCAGTGGCGAAATAGAGTTGGTTATACTTGACCTAGGCTTACCTGATGGTGATGGTTCGCAAATTTTAAAGCACATAAAAGCACAAAAAAAAGTCATTCCGGTGGTGATACTAACCGCTCGCAGTAGCATAGATGACAAAGTGCAAGGGCTTGATATGGGGGCTGATGATTATTTAGCTAAGCCATTTGAACCAGCCGAATTATTTGCTCGTTTGCGCGTAGCGAGCCGACGTGTAAATCAAGCTCAGTCGAGCTTATTACAATGTGGTGATGTTACTATGGATACGTCAGCGCACAGTGTCACACTTAACGATGAGCTACTTTCTCTACCGCGAAAAGAGTACATGCTGCTAAAAGCGTTACTGGAAAACCAAGGTCGCGTACAATCTAAGCAGCAGTTAGAAAATAAACTCTATCAATGGGGTGAAGAGGTTGGCTCTAACACCATTGAGGTGCATATTCATCACCTACGAAAAAAATTCCCCAGCGATTTTATTAAAACTCTCCGTGGTATTGGCTATGTCGTGGGAAAGAGATAGTTCACGTGATTAAAACGCCCCTATATTGCACAAACTTGAATTTACAAAGGTAACCATGCGCTATGTCAATTCGTAAGCGTTTAACACTTATCTTACTGTCAATGATGGTGTTAACTTGCTTTTTAGCTTTAGTAAAAGGCTATCAAAAAAGTATGAGCCATGGTGAGCAATTACTCGATAGTGAGCTAAAAGTGGTGGCTGGAGTCTTGATGCAACAGCCTCTATCTATAAACGCTATGGCGCCAAAAATGCAAGAAAGCCCCCAGTTACTGTATCAAATTTGGCAAAGTGGTGAGCTACTTAGCGGTTCTGACGAATTAAATCTTGATTTGAGCCAGTATCAAGCGGGTTTTCAAACGCTTAATATTGCAGGGCAGCGAATGCGGGTATTCGTTTTTGCTACTTCTTTACGCACCGTTATTGTTGCCGAGCCGATTACTAAGCGGTTTGAGCTTGCCGAGGCGGTGATTTTATCAGCCATGTTACCCATGTTATGGGCGGTTCCTTTGCTTGCGCTATTTATTAGCTTTTTTGTTAAATATGCACTGGCACCGTTAACCCGTTTATCAAAACAGTTAGCTCTGCGCCAAGCAAATGATTTCACAGCGATCAATTGGCAGGTGACGGATGAAGAAATAAAACCAGTGATCAGCCGCTTAAACGATTTATTTAAACGCGTAGAAACCGCCTATTTACGAGAGCGTTTTTTTGCCTCTGATGCGGCACATGAATTACGTACTCCCCTAAGCAGTTTAAAAATTAATGTGCATAATTTGGCTGCTCAACAAGGGGATAACCAAGAATTACAAGCCATGACTCAAGGTATTAATCGACTGTCCAATATAGTAGAGCAAATGCTAATACTAGGGCGTACTCAGCCAGAGCAGTGGCAAAAACAGTTTAAGGAGCAATCATTATTAGCGATCACGCAAGAGGTAGTTAGCCAGTTGTATGAAAAAATAGAGGCTAAAAATCACACTATTAGCCTTGAGGGAGATGACTTTACTATTAACGGTGATGAGTTTACCTTAGTGACGTTGATTTCAAACCTACTGAGTAATGCTATAAAGTACGCGCCTGCAAACGGACAAATAAAAATTACCCTAAAGCAGATGCACAGGCAGCGTATTTGGCAAATAGAAGACAGCGGTCCAGGTATGACTGACGATCAAAAACAACGGATATTTAACCGTTTTTATCGCGTTGGCGGCGACCAACATCCTTCGGGTGAACAAGGTGCGGGCTTAGGCATGGCAATAGTCCAGCACATTATTGCTATTTATAGCGCTGAAATTAATTTAACAGACAGCGATTTGGGCGGCTTAAAAGTACAGGTAGTTTTTGCAGGAGCTAAATGTGATTAAACGACTTATTCACCCCTATTTATATTGTTGCGTATTTTTATCATTTAACGCCGCCAGTAAAGACTATCTTATTGTACTTAAAAATCATTTGTTTTATCCCGCAGAAATCGTGGTGCCAGCCAATAAAAAGGTACGCTTGTTAATCGAAAATCAAGATAGTACGCCTGAAGAATTCGACAGTTTCGATCTCAACCGAGAGAAAGTACTTTACCCTAATCGCAAAAGCGCTATTTATATTGGGCCGTTAACTCCTGGGCGTTATGAATTTTTTGGCGAGTTTTCACCCAATACGGCGCGTGGTGCTGTAATAGCGACCGAAAAGGAGGGTTCTGATGCTAATAACTAGCCTTGTGATGAGCCTCAATCAGTTATTGCCGGTGGCCATTTTACTTATTTTACTCCAAGTGATTGCCAGGCAAAGTTTAGTGAAGGTACTGGGGATGCTTGTTTTAGGTGTGGGGCTATCATTTTTATTTGTAAAAAGTGCTCCGCTAATCAGTCCCTTGTTCGACTATCAGGGTTTAGAATATACCCAAATTGCTTTATGTGTTTTAGTGTTTATCAGTGCGCTGTACTACGCCATTAAACAAGCAACGCCTGCATTTATGATTGCGATTATCAGCGTAATGACTCTTTATTTAAGTCATTACATTATTTACCTGATTGGCTTTTGGCAAAACAACGAAGCAGCACAAAGCTTATTTATTGGCACTTTTTTAGGCTTAGGGATATGCAGTAGCTTTAGTGTGTTGTTGTATTTTTTATTGGGTGCAATCAAACAGCGCTTTGGGCTTATTCCTTTATTGGTATTGTTAGCGTTAAACAGTGCGGCAAAACTGGTTGTGGCACTTGATTTGGCGAGCCAAATTGATTTGATAGCAACAACGGCAACCGTATGGGATTTACGTGCTATTTTAACTGAAAACTCAGAGTTTGGACGGGTTTTGCGCGCACTTATCGGTTATGAGGCTACGCCTAATTTAACCAGTGTTTTAAGTTATGTGCTGAGCAGCGTGTTATTTTTATCAGTTTGTTATTTTATTCCTAAATCAATAACTAAGGAACAATCATGAAAGCAATAAACCTATTTGCAGCCACTGTATTAATTGGTTTTTGTTTATTAATACCTAAGCTGACTTATGCTGATGGCATAGTGGTTGATAAAGTTTATCATCCGTATGTTTTGCCGTTTGAGCGCGAGCTAGAGTGGCGGCTTGTGTCACATCAAACCGACAGTGGTAATATTTTAGCGCAGCGCGTTGGCTTAGGCGGCGCAATTAACGACACCATGGCATTGGAAGGCTATTTAGTGGGCGAGCGCGATGATAATGGTGACTTTGGCTTGCAAGCGTATGAGTTAGAACTTCGTTGGCAGTTAATAGAGCAGGGTAGGCTATGGGCTGATTGGGGCGCGTTATTTGAATTTGAAAAACAGCATGACGCCGACGCATACGAAGCAACCACCGGTTTTGTGATTGAAAAAGAGTTTGGTCGTGCAAGTCTCACTATGAATGCATTTTTAGTGTACGAGTGGGGCCAAGATATACAAAATGAGTGGGAAAGCGAATTTAGAGCGCAATATCGCTACCGCTATTTGTCTGCTTTTCAGCCCGCGGTTGAGGTTTATCTTGGCGAAGACTTTGTCGGTATTGGCCCCGGATTTATAGGGTTACATCGCTTTGATGGGCAAAAACAATTAAAGTGGGAAGCCGGTTTTATTACTGAAATCAGCCAGTCAGAGAAAAATCATAGCTTTAGAATGGCACTAGAATTTGAATTTTAAGCTCTTTAAACAAGTACTTAATTTATAAAGCGGGCTGCTTAAGCTATTTTATAAATTAAATCGCATTAAGGGTTGACTTGAGTCTGTAACTCTATATAGTAGTGCGCAGCTAGAAAGAAAGCATGATAATTTATAAATCTCCATTTCGTTGTTGTATAAGTA
The DNA here is from genome assembly GCF_023161935.1 of Pseudoalteromonas sp. 2CM28B. NCBI lineage: Bacteria > Pseudomonadati > Pseudomonadota > Gammaproteobacteria > Alteromonadales > Pseudoalteromonadaceae > Pseudoalteromonas > Pseudoalteromonas sp. 2CM28B. Next base: position 13,121 of record NZ_JALNTH010000012.1, on the reverse strand, counting down.
ATACTTGTAGTACCGTCCTGAAGTTTTTAAGTACCATCTCATTTTTTGCTACACCGCCCATTAGGGCACAATTTAATTTTTATATCAGGAATAATACTATGTCTAACATCGTATCAGGTACAGTTAAGTGGTTCAACGAGTCTAAAGGTTTTGGTTTCATCGAGCAAGAAAATGGTCCAGACGTTTTCGCACATTTCTCAGCAATCAAAAGCGAAGGTTTCAAAACTTTAGCTGAAGGCCAACGTGTAGAGTTCACTCTTTCACAAGGTCAAAAAGGTCCTCAAGCTGATAACATCACAGCTCTATAATTTTACTTTTAAGTAAAATGAAAAAAAGCGCTTAAGGCGCTTTTTTTGTGTCTAAAATTTAAGATATCTCCCCACCATCCGTAAATTTATACCAATTCGCTTAATTAAGCGGTCTATTTTGAGGCAGGAAAAACGGGTTGATAGCTAGGCAAACAATTCGCTATTTAGTTGTTCTAAATGAGAATTTTTTAACACAAATAGCGACACGTTTAGCCCCGCAAAATGATTGAGTATTATTGCGGATTGGTATTATTAACGATAGTCATTCTCAAATCACCTGCTATTTTTAACATTATAAAAGTGCTATAAACTAATAGTTTTTTCATGCTTTCTACGCTAAGGTTATTACTTAAATTATAGGGGGTGTTTATTTTTAAATTTACATTATTAGCGTTAGGGTTGCTATTTAGCCATAATATTCAGGCTAATGCGCCTAAATTGGTTATTTATACCGAAAGCTTTGCCCCTTACAATTTTCAAAATGAAGCTGGACAGCTAGCGGGTATTAATCATGACATAGTGAAAGACGCTTGTGATCGTGCCGCACTAGAGTGCGAATTTATTATGTTACCTTGGAAGCGTGCTTACCAGTTAGTGCAAAATAACCCACACTCAGCCATCATTTCTCTAGCAAAAACGCAAGAACGTATTCCTCTTTTTGAATGGGTGGGACCTTTGGTATCGAGCCAAACCTACTTTTTTAAATTAAAAACCAGCGACCATATTGTGATGAATGATATATCACAAGCTAAAAACTACTCGTTGGGCATAGTGCGAGGCGACATTTATGAAATGCTGGTGCGTCGACTTGGGTTTGTTACCGATAAAAACTTACTACTGTTTAGTGAAGCTGACTCATTTATGCGATTGTTTTTTAAAAAACGCATCGATTTAATTATTGGCTCTGACTTTACTATTGATCATCAAACTGAGCCATTTGGGTACTCTAGGGATGACGTGGTGAAGCTCAAGCAAATTAATGTGGATGAACTTAAAGGCAACTATATTGGCTTTAATAAAGCCGCTTCACCTGTGGTAGTAAAACGCTTTAATCAAGCATTAAAGCAACTTAAAGCTGAATCTGAGTATAAACCTTATATTAACCGTTACGTTAAAAATTAAATTCATCGCTATCCGACATCATAGTTGAACGCATAGCATTTCACCGCTAGTTAGTTAGCCTCTGGGCCACTTTTTCTGATGACTTTAACACTTTGCCTGTGCTGAATTTATACCAATCCGCAATAGTACTTAATCATTTTACGGGGGTAAACGTGTCGCTACCTGCGTTAAAAAATTCTCATTTACGACTGCATGGATGCAGAAGGTAGAGCAATGCAGGAGCAATTGCCGAGAACAACTAAATAGCCAATTTTCTGCCTTGCGATCAATGCGTTTTCCAGCCTCAAAATAGACTACTTAACTAAGCGAATTGGTATTAATCGTAGAGAGAACGTGAGAATTAACGAAGATATTAAAAGGGTTTAAAGTAGGGGGGCTAAAACGATAAAAGGGCCTTGCGGCCCTTGGTGAAGTATCGTTCAAGTCAGATAGTGCTTTAACCCCTTAAAGCGCTATCCTATTGTTTTGCAACAGTTGGATCGTCTCATTAAGTTTCTAAGCTAGCGAGAGGAAAAACCCAGCAATTGCTGCGCTCATAAGGTTAGCCATAGATCCTGCTAACACTGCTCTGAGCCCTAAGCGTGCGATATCCTTTCGCCGACTAGGCGCCATACCGCCTAATCCACCTAGTAAAATGGCTATCGATGATAAGTTAGCAAAGCCACACAAGGCAAAGGTAACAATTGCTTGTGTATGCGCACTTAACGTATCGCGATAATTTATAAAGTCTAAGTAAGCAACAAACTCATTTACTACTAACTTTTGACCAATAAAGCTGCCGGCTAAAATTGCCTCATTCCACGGTACACCGAGTAACCATGCAACAGGGGCAAACAAGTAGCCTAAAATTTCTTGTAGCGTTAATGTAGGGTAATCAAACAACTCACCAATACCGCCTAATAAACCGTTTAATAACGCAATCAGTGCAACAAATGCTAAAAGCATGGCACCTACGTTTAATGCTAAGTGCATACCGTTTGCTGCGCCTGATGCTGCTGCGTCAATAACATTAACCGGTTTGTCGTCGCCTAAATCTATATCGGCTAAATCATCTTTAGGTGTTTCTGTCTCTGGCACTATCATTTTTGCCATTAAGAAACCACCCGGTGCTGCCATAAAGCTAGCTGCAATTAAATATTTAAGGTCTACACCAATAATTACGTAACCAGCCATTACAGAGCCTGCTACGGTTGCCAAACCACCTACCATTACGGCAAATAACTCAGATTTGGTCATGGTTGCAATAAACGGTTTAACAATGAGTGGCGCTTCAGTTTGGCCAACAAAAATATTTGCGGTGGCTGAAAGCGACTCGGTGCGAGAGGTTTTCAATAATTTTTGTAAACCACCGCCTAAAATTTTAATTACCCAATCCATAATGCCAAGGTGGTAAAGCACAGCAACAAGTGCTGAGAAAAACACAATCACTGGCAATACTTGAATGGCAAAAATAAACCCAAGTGTATCTTGCGATGCTAATGGGCCAAATAAAAAGCCAATTCCATCGTTGGCATACCCAATAACCGATGAAACGGCGCGAGACATACTCGCTAATACATTTTTGCCTGCTTCAAAAAAAAGTACAAAACCGCCGATAATGACTTGCATTAAAAATGCGATACCCACGGTTCTTAGTTTTATTGCTTTGCGATCAGTTGAGGCCGCAAAAGCGATGCCTAGTAGCACTAGCATGCCTACTAAGCTCATAAATGTTGTCATACAAACGTTTCCCGTTGTTATTCTTGTAAAATGTACTTTATTTTACTTTTTATAATATCAATCGCAACGCGATTCATACCGCCTCGAGTCACAACTAAGTCAGCGTTATGCTTTGAAGGCTCAATAAATTGATAAAACATCGGTCTAACAGTTGCTTGATATTGCTCAACAACAGATTGTAATGTTCTGCCTCTTTGTTCCATGTCGCGTTGCATTCGGCGCATTAAACAAATATCCAATGGCGTATCTATAAACACCTTGATATCAAATTCTTTATTAAGCGCTTTATCGCTCAGTAATAAAATACCTTCTACAATGAGTATTTTAGCCGAAGCCACACGGCGCGTTTTATCGCTGCGTGTATGTTGGGCATAATCATAAGTTGGTACTTCAACAGAGTGGCCATTACGAAGTTGTGTTAAATGCTCAAGCATTAGTTCGTGTTCAAATGCATCAGGATGGTCGTAATTCGTTTGCGTACGATGTGCCATCGGCAAATGCGATTGATCCTTGTAATAAGCATCTTCTTCAATAATGGCGATAGCGCCTGGTTCAAGCTCATTTACCAATTCATTGTAAATAGTTTGGCTAAATAGAGATTTGCCGGACGCCGATGCGCCTGCAATAGCTATAATAGTTCGTGTCACTAAAGTTCTCACCCACACAGAAGGATATATTGTTGGTAGATCACAATAGCAAAAAAGACACGATTAATCTCTTTTGCTTCGCTTAAGAGTGCAAATTTATAATGTTTAGGTTTTATGAAACAGGACTTATGTCCTGTACGGAAAATTCGAAGAGCAGATAAAGTAACCACCTAGAACAGATGTGAGGTCACAATGGCAAGAGCAATTATCTTAATGGCGGATAGTTTAGGAATTGGCGCAGCACCCGATGCAGATAAATTTGGTGATGTTGGTGCTAATACATTCGCACATTTACTCAAGGCATATTATGACGAGACTGGCAGTAAGCTTTCGCTTCCTAACCTTTCAAAATTAGGGTTAGTGGATGCATGTGAAGCCGCTGGTAAAGAACCCTGTTTAGTTGCTGAGCGACATAAACCACAAGGTGCATGGGGTTACGCAAAAGAGCTTTCAAGCGGTAAAGACACGCCATCGGGTCATTGGGAAATGGCAGGCGTGCCAGTGTTATTTGATTGGGGTTACTTCCCTAAAACACAGCCGAGTTTCCCACAAGAATTTGTAGACGAGTTTATTGCTCGCACAGGTATTCCGGGTATTTTAGGCAATTGCCATGCCTCAGGTACCACGATTTTAGAGCAGCTAGGTGAAGAGCACGTAAAAACAGGTAAACCAATCTGTTACACCTCAGCTGACAGTGTGTTTCAAATAGCCGCGCATGAAGAATCATTCGGCCTAGAGAAGCTTTATCAAGTTTGCGAAATCGCACGGGCGCTGCTTGATGAAATGAATATAGGGCGAGTGATTGCGCGGCCATTTTTGGGTTCTAATAATCAAGATTTTGCCAGAACAGGTAATCGTCGTGATTATTCAGTATTACCGCCATCGCCAACATTGCTTGATGTACTTGCAAAAGACGGTGGCGAAGTTATCAGTATTGGTAAAATTTCAGATATTTATGCGCATCAAGGCATTACCCAAAAGCATAAAGCGCCAGGGTTAATTAACTTGCTAGAAAAAACCAGCGAAGTGGTGGCGACTGCGCCGGATCACAGTTTGATTTTTACCAATTTAGTTGATTTTGATGAAAAGTTTGGTCACCGCCGAAATCCTGTTGGCTATGCGAAAGCGCTCAAAGAATTTGATGATTACTTACCCACTATTTTAGCGCAATTAAAGTCGGATGATTTATTAATGATCACCGCCGATCATGGCTGTGACCCGACCTTTCCAGGGTCTGAGCACACCCGTGAATATGTGCCGGTTATTGCCTATCAGCCAGGGATGAAAAATACCCCGCTGGGCGAACGCAATAGCTTTGCCGATATTGGCCAAACGCTTGCACAATGGTTTAACCTTGAAGCGTTAGAATATGGTGATGGCTTTATTGATAAGCTGAACACAGTTAAGTAACTTAAAAATACGCTCGCTATTTTTAAAGTAATAGGGCTTTTAGCCAAACAAAAGGAAAACAATCGATGAGTACTCCGCATATCAGTGCAAACGTAGGTGATTTTGCCGAAACAGTATTAATGCCAGGCGATCCGCTACGCGCACAATATATTGCTGAAAACTTTTTAGATGATGCAGTGCAAGTAACCGGCGTACGTAACATGTACGGTTTTACTGGAACTTACAAAGGTAAGCCAGTGAGCATTATGGGTTCTGGCATGGGCATTCCTTCAATGTCAATTTATGCTCGTGAGCTTATTGTCAGTTTTGGCGTTAAAAATATTATTCGTATAGGTACCTGTGGTGGTATCGGAAGCGATATTAAAATTCGCGACGTGATTTTTGCACAAGGTGCAAGCACAGATTCAAACGTAAATCGTGCCCGCGTTCGTGGTACTGACTTTGCTGCAATAGCTAACTTTGAATTACTTTTAAACGGCGTAAATGCAGCTAAAGATTTAGGTATCGATGCAAAAGTAGGTAACGTATTTACTACCGATACTTTTTATCAAGCAGACGACACGTTTTATAAAGATCTAGACAAACTAGGTGTACTCGCTGTTGATATGGAAACAGCTGGCTTATACGGCGTAGCAGCAGAATACGGCGCAAAAGCAATGGCATTATTTACCGTTAGTGATCATGTAATCACCGGCGAAGCAACACCTGCAGATGAGCGTCAAACCACGTTCAACGAAATGGTTAAAATTGCCCTAGAGTCAATTTAATTAACTATTTAACTAACCTGAACTTTGGTTAAGAGATTTACTATCCAGAGTTCAGGTTAAATACAACAGTTCCTTGGTAACGTATTCACTAAGTTTTGGAGACACGCCCAAAGTGAAGTGAGACTAAACCCGCAAAGCCGCATTTTATGCGGCTTTTTTTATGCCTGAATTTAGGTGCCAGCACCGAGCTTCGAGCTACGGGCTTTATGTTCCTAGGTTTCAGGTTCTAGGTTAAAGGTCAAAGGTCAAAGGTTAAAGGTTAAAGGTTTTAGCAGTAGCTCGCAGCTCGATACTCGAAACCCGTAGCCTTCTCTTTGTTCAAACAGTTTTAGTGAATTTTGACAAAGAGGGCGAAGAGACGCTGCGCTTTTAGAGGAAAAAGCAACTATCAGGGTGTAGCAGCGATTTTATATCGCGTCAGATATGTATTTACCACCGAGAACACTGAGTTCACAGAGAAATGCTTAAAAAAAATACCAATTCACCTCTGTGTAGCGCGAAGCGCCTCGGAACCCTCTGTGGTGAAAAATTGTTTTTAGCAGTAAGTGCCTTTCGTAGCAGCGATTTTATATCGCGTCAGGTTAAAAATTATGGAGTAAATAAACGCGGGGTAAACCCGCTGCTACCAGTTTGATGTCTACACAAGCTCGCCACTCGAAGCTCGCCACTCGAAGCTCGCCACTCGAAGCTCGCCACTCGAAGCTCGTCACTCGAAGCTCGCTGTCTTCCAATTTAATTTCCCTGTCAGTATTTATAACTTAATGCTAATGTTTAAGTTATAAAACTTGCTTTTAAAATGAACCACTTTAAAGTTTTAGCTGATAGCTAAAACACGTTTTACACTCTGGAGTAATTATGTCTAATTGGATTGATGCCACAGTAAAGTCAGTTAAATGGTGGAATGAATCGTTATTTAGCTTAACGGTTAACGCCGATGTAGAACCGTTTAAAGCAGGGCAATTTACAAAGCTCTCTATTATGGACGGTGAAAAACGCATTGCTCGTGCTTACTCGTATGTTAACGCACCAGATGATCCAAATTTAGAATTTTATTTAATTAATGTAGTCGATGGCCAATTGTCATCGCATTTAGCACAACTTACCCCAGGTGACACTGTACTAATGGAGCGTCGTGCTAGCGGTTTTTTTACCCTTGACGAAGTGCCAGCGAGTGAACAACTTTGGATGCTTAGCACCGGCACCGCCATTGGCCCGTTTTTATCTATATTGCAGCAAAGTGAGGTATGGCAAAAATACAAACATATCAACTTAGTGCATGGGGTACGGCAAAATAGCGATTTAAGTTATCAGGAGCTTATTAACAAACTAATAAAATCACACCCTAGTCAACTGAACTATATTCCGGTTGTTAGCCGTGAGATGCCTTTACAAGGCTTAGCAGGCAGAATTACCACTGTGATTGAAAACAACGCTTTATATGAGCACGTGGGGTTATACGCTACACCAAATAACGCCCAATTTATGCTGTGTGGTAATCCGCAAATGGTTAAAGACACCACAGAGTTATTATTGGCTCAAAATTATAAGCGTAATCGTCGAAAAGAGCCGGGACATATCACGGTTGAGCAGTATTGGTAGCGAGCTATAACGTTATAATAACTATCTCATGAGGGTAAAATTTGCTATGTTGCGCTTTAATTGTATTTAGTCTTCGTACTTAGGAAATCCATGAAATCTTTATTTATTATTTGTGCCTGTTTATTGGCCGCTTTCACATTTAACAGTCATGCTATAGAGCAATCAACATCGCTGAACGAGACTAAACAAACACAGCAAAAAAATGCAGCGCAACAACAAGACGCGCTTGATACATTAAGCCAAGAGGCTAATACACCAAAAAAGCCAGTTGTTGAGAAAGTTAAAGCCGATGACTCTCAAGTACTTGGCAGCGAATCAACAAAGCCGGTTGAACAGCCTAAAAGTAAAGTAGATAAAGCACAAGCTGTTGCGCAAGCTGAGCAAGCGGTTACACAAGCAAAAGAAGCACTCACAGCAAGGCAACAAGCCAAAGCAAAACAGTCGCGCGAGTCACTGGCTGTTGTTGAGCAATTAGTAAATGCTTACAACGCGCGTAACATTGAAGAATTTATTCGTATGTATGATGAAGATGTTGAGTTTTATATTTTCCCGAATGAGCTATTATTTAAAGGTAAAGAAAAACTAATAGCGCGTTATGGCATTATGTTTAAAAAACTTAAGTGTCTGCACTCATCACCAATCAAGCGTATTGTGCATGGTGATATTGTAATAGACCATGAACTGTCAGAAACCTGTTCAACGGATGCGAACGTTATAGATAAACGTTCAGAGCTTATATCAAGTTATCAGATCAAAGATGGTAAAGTGGTTAGGGTTTTATTTTTTAGGTAATTCTTAATTATGCAGCTAAGTGACGAGAAAAAAATTCGTGTAATGTATCGTGTAGAGCCCGGCTGTTTAGGCCCTGATGGCGCAGGCCACATTGAAGACTTTTGTCGCTTTGCGAACAAGCATATTAAGTCGCCTTATTATGCGCAGTTATTATTTTTACCTCGATACGACAAGCAAAAAGATGAGCGGCAATACAGCGTTAAAAACCGCAACTTATCTCAAGTGCAGGCTAAAGCGTATTTAAATCATTTTGAAATCAACATAGAAGACTTTGAAGAGCAGCTCGACGAGCTGCTCACTAAAGCAATAGACTTATACTTTAAACGCTAAGCTTCGTTTGAAACAATGGCATTAAAACTATCGTTATCATGCAGGCTGGCAAAGGCACTTTCATGAAGTAGCTCGTTTCGTAAGTTGGGTGAGTATTCAAGCGACATTTTTATATCGGCTAGAGCATCTGCATGCTCATGCGTTAAAGCATACGCACAGGCGCGCTGCCAGTATGCGTAACCATAGTCGCTATCTATATCAATTGCTTGATTACACAGCTCAATAGCTTGCTCAGTCTCATTTAATTCTAGTAAAGCATCCGCTTTGTAGGCAATGGCTTCTACATCTTCTGGTTTACGTTTTAAAATTTCATCGAATATTTCAATTTTATTCGCAATATCACTTTCAAGGTTGGCTCGCATCCATAACGAATGAACTTCATTAGTGATTGATATGCGTTCTTGGTTACTGAGTATTTCTTCAGAGCGTACTCGCAGTTTTTCTTCTAATATTTTCAAGCGATCTTCATATTCATCAGTAATAACACTCACTCGGGTGTTTACTATATCTTCTACTTTGTTCTTTACATCACGTAACGAGTTCCAACCTACTAAAACCAAAATAGACGCGGTGGCGGTAATAATAAAAAATACATTATTAATGGTATCTGTGGTGTAGGTAAGCGCCCGATCGGCGGTGTCTAACTGTGCATGCGTAACTTGTTTGGTCACGTCTTCACGCAGTTTTTGTTGATCTTGGCGTACCGACTTTAATTCGTCGAGAATATAACGTTCAAGTAATGGTTTGTACAAAGGGGCTTCTAGCTGTGCTAATTCACGCTGTTGTTGCTCGTTGAGTGCTGCGGTGTTTTTATCAGCAGCTTGCACCGCAGATGAAAAAACACCACTAAATACAATAAATAGTAAAAAATAAAAACGCATTGATATGCCTAGTTAAAAAATTAGTTAATCGCTTTGTTAACTTTAACATGCGCACATCATTGGTACTAGGGTGAGGATAGGGAAGCTGGAATTAACTCAAAAATCTTTTATTACAGGCAAAAAAATCCAGCCCAAGGTGGGCTGGAAAAAACTACATCAACATATCAAGGGAATAATAGGAGATAGGTGCTATTGTATGTTTGCCTACCTGAATTTTTACTTAACTAAATTCAAATAGATAAAAATTAGAAAGAAATAAAGGTGCATAAGTAACTTATACACCTTTTATAACTATAATTTCATGGCGAAGGGGGGTATTCCACTGTGCACTTAAGAAAACCTAAGTCACTTTCAAACCCTTCAGCGGACATTACGTGGCTATTTTTAATAACGATCATCTATTTTATAAAAAGTTTTAATATTAAGCACACCGCTGGCAGCATCATCATATTTATAAATGAGATTAATCGTTTTAAAGCATTACTTTTCCCTAGCGTATCAAATCAGCTACACGTATATTGAATAAGCAGAAACCATAAACGTCATTCATTAAAATAATAGCGCTCCCAATTGGTGAATGCCAAAAGCAGTAAGCATGGGCGTTTTTACTTATATTTAAAAAGGAGCTCAATATGGATAATCATAAAGCGGGTAAATGCCCGGTTATGCACGGCAGTAATACTACAACCGAAAAGACCAATACAGATTGGTGGCCAAACTCACTTAATTTAGACATTCTTCATCAGCACGATAGCAAAACCAGCCCCTACGACAGCGACTTTAATTACGCCGACGCGTTTAATTCACTCGACCTAGAAGCACTTAAAACCGATTTAAAAGATTTAATGACTCAAAGCCAACCTTGGTGGCCAGCTGATTGGGGGCACTATGGAGGCCTGATGATCCGTATGGCATGGCACTCTGCGGGCTCGTACCGTTTAGCTGATGGTCGAGGCGGTGGTGGTACCGGTAATCAACGTTTTGCACCACTTAATTCGTGGCCAGATAATGCCAACCTAGATAAAGCGCGCCGTTTATTATGGCCAATTAAAAAGAAATATGGCAACAAGCTTTCATGGGCCGATTTAATTATTTTAGCCGGTAATATGGCGTACGAATCAATGGGATTAAAAACCTTTGGTTTTGCCGGTGGCCGTGAAGATATTTGGCATCCAGAAAAAGACGTTTATTGGGGCGCAGAAAAAGAATGGCTTGCGCCAAGTGATGAGCGATATACCCAAGTTGATAAACCCGATACCATGGAAAACCCATTAGCGGCAGTGCAAATGGGTTTAATTTACGTAAACCCAGAAGGGGTAAATGGTAAACCTGACCCACTTAAAACCGCAGAACAAGTGCGCGAAACCTTTGCACGTATGGCAATGAACGATGAAGAAACCGCAGCGCTAACGGTCGGTGGCCATACAGTAGGTAAAACGCATGGTAACGGCAAAGAAGAAAACTTAGGCCCAGAGCCAGAAGCTGCCGATGTGCACGAGCAAGGCCTTGGATGGAATAACCATAAAACCCGTGGCATTGGCCGCGATACCATGACCTCAGGTATTGAAGGCGCATGGACAACCTACCCAACTAAATGGGACAACGGTTATTGTAAACTGCTGCTTAATTACGAGTGGGAGCTAACCAAAAGCCCTGCTGGTGCTCATCAGTGGGAGCCGGTTAATATTAAAGAAGAAGATAAACCCGTCGATGTGGAAGACCCATCGATTCGTTTAAACCCAATAATGACCGATGCCGACATGGCAATGAAGCTCGACCCAGCGTACCGTAAAATTATTGAGCGTTTTAATGACGATTTTGAGTACTTTACTGACGTATTTGCCCGCGCATGGTTTAAGTTAACCCACCGTGATTTAGGGCCAAAATCACGTTATTTGGGCGCCGATGTACCCAGTGAAGATTTAATTTGGCAAGATCCTATTCCTGCAGTTAATTACACCCTAAGCGACGCTGAAATAACCGATTTAAAAGCGAAGCTACTTAATTGTGGATTAAGTGAAACCGACTTAATTAATACCGCATGGGATAGCGCACGTACTTATAGAGGCTCCGATCACCGTGGTGGTGCAAATGGCGCCCGTATTCGCCTTGCTCCGCAAAATAACTGGCAAGGTAACGAGCCTGCGCGTTTAGCTAAAGTACTTAGCGCACTTGAAACACTGCAAGCGAGTTTAACTAAGCCTGTAAGTATGGCCGATTTAATTGTACTTGGCGGCACCGCTGCAGTAGAGCAAGCCGCTAAAAAGGCCGGGGTTGATGTAACCGTACCATTTGTCCCAGGGCGTGGCGATGCAACTGATGATATGACCGACGCCGAGTCATTTGAGCCATTAGAGCCAATTCATGATGGTTTTAGAAACTGGTTGAAAAAAGACTACGCTGTATCCGCTGAGGAGCTATTACTGGAGCGCAGCCAATTAATGGGCTTAACCGCACCAGAAATGAGCGTGTTACTAGCTGGTATGCGTGTTCTGGGCACTAACTATGGCAATAGTGAGCATGGCGTATTTACCGACAACGTAGGCGTACTGAGTAACGACTTCTTTGTTAATTTAACCGACATGAACAACCGCTGGGAACCTGCAGCTAAAGGCGAGTACAACATAGTTGATCGCGCAAGCGGTAAAACCAAGTACACGGCTACGCGGGTTGATTTAGTGTTTGGTTCAAACTCAATTTTACGTGCATTGGCAGAGTTTTATGCTCAAGACGATAACAAAACTCGTTTTGTACACGACTTTGTCGCCGCATGGGTAAAAGTGATGAACGCCGACCGGTTTGATATTAAATAAACCTAAGTAAAATTTAAAAAGGAGCAGCAATGCTCCTTTTTTTATATTATTTAAAGGTTAAAGGTTAAAGGTTAAAGGTTACGAGCTGCGAGGTGCGAGGTGCGAGGCGCGGGTATAGTTTAATGACCTAGGTCTGACGCGATATAAAATCGCTGCTACCAAGAATTATCACCACGTAGCAGCGGGTTTACCCCGCGTTTTTGTGTTTAATGACCTAGGTCTGACGCGATATAAAATCGCTGCTACCAAGAATTATCACCACGTAGCAGCGGGTTTGCCCCGCATTTTTGTGTTTAATGACCTAGGCCTGACGCGATATAAAATCGCTGCTACCAAGAGTTATCACCACGTAGCAGCGGGTTTACCCCGCGTTTTTGTGTTTAATGACCTAGGTCTGACGCGATATAAAATCGCTGCTACCAAGAATTATCACCACGTAGCAGCGGGTTTACCCCGCGTTTTTGTGTTTAATGACCTAGGCCTAAGTAAAATTTAAAAAGGAGCAGCAATGCTTCTTTTTTTATATTATTTGAAAGTTACGAGCTGCGGGCAACGGGCAACGGGCTGAGAGGCGCGGGTAAAATGCAGCGCCTCATAACCTTCAGTGGTAAATAAATCACTAATTGCGTTTTAATTAATACTAAGCATAATTTTGGCGAACCCCGAACCCCGAACCCCGAACCCCGAACCCCGAACCCCGAACCCCGAACCCCGAACCCCGAACCCCGAACCC
>NZ_JALNTH010000109.1:0-756 GCF_023161935.1 Pseudoalteromonas sp. 2CM28B | reverse complement strand
AGGCCACAACTTTTGTTGTAGCCTATTATGAAGCCTCTGAAAGATCGTTCAATTAACTTAAACGATCCGCATTAAACCTACAGGTACTTTTTTCATTTATTACAACAAGTAAACGAAGGTGCTCTCTCACGAAAGAAGCTAAATCAAAGCACGAAAGTTGTATATGATTTTTATCGGTATCTATCTAAACAGCATGAATCGTCAATCGATATTGAAAGAGTTGATAGTGTCAAATTGGTGAATAGGTATTTTCATAATCATCATGGTGGGCTTTACTCTATGGCAACAGAAAAACGAGGGCAGAGTTTAAGCGTAAGCAGCGCTTCGAGTCCAAGGCGTATTGGTTTCACTAGAGAATATGGAGAAGAACTTCGGCCTTTAACAGATAAAGAATTAGATGAGTTACTAACTTGTTTAAATACGGATGCTTTTGGAGTTGATGAAAGACTTATGCACTTCATAGCACTTCAGGTTGGGGCTAGAAAACAATCTATTTTAACGATGCGAATGAAGCATTTAAAATTATTTGCTGATCAAAAGTTATTGAAAGATAGTACTTTTAAAGTAAATGCTGGGCCTGGTACTGGTATTGATACCAAGTATAACAAACCACAAGCTCTCTACTTTCCATTAATATTAGCTAAAAGCATTCTTCGCTATGCAAACAGTGAAAAAGCTAAGTGAATCGCCCCGAGTTCATCGGAGACCAGTTTGTTTAAGTCAGGCCACTTTACCTGACTCGTTTAAATTATCATA
>NZ_JALNTH010000108.1:0-773 GCF_023161935.1 Pseudoalteromonas sp. 2CM28B | reverse complement strand
TGTTTACACATTTAGGACTTATTTTATGAAAACCACTAAAACTAAAGACGTTAAGCGTACTCAGCGAGATTATACATTAGGCTTTAAATTATCTATTGTTGAGCAAGTAGAAAAAGGCGACTTCACCTATAAACAAGCGCAAAGTCATTACGGTATTCAAGGCCGCAGTACCGTTCTGGTATGGCTGCGAAAACATGGTAAATTAGATTGGTCTAAACCAACTTATATAGCCAACATGCCTAAATCGAAAGAAACCCCAGCACAAAAAATTAAACGTTTAGAGCGCGAGATAGAAGAGTTACGCCTAAAGGATTTAATCAAAGATGAAATGATTAATATTATGGATGAAGAATATGAAGCGGGCTTGCGAAAAAAGTACATATCCGAGCTATCACGCGCGCAAAAGAAAACCATCAAATAAAGCTTACTCCGTTATGCCGTGCATATGGCGTAACGCGACAAGGTTACTATCAAGCTATGCGCAGAATAGATGCTCGGAATAAAGAATTGGAGCCAGTCAAAGAATTAGTGATGTACTGGCGGCAATTCATGCCTCGTATTGGTGGGAAGAAGCTTTATCTGATGATAAAGCCAGACCTGCAAGAGCGTGGCATTAAACTAGGTCGTGATTGTTTTTTTGATTATTTGAGAGAGCATGACTTTCTTGTAAAACCAAAGAAAAATTACACTAAAACGACAAACAGTAACCATTGGATGCGCAAGCATCCCAATTTACTAAAGGAATACATGCCTACTGCGGCCGAGGAAGTCTT